>NZ_PKUB01000014.1 GCF_002868845.1 Desulfuromonas sp. | reverse complement strand
TTACAGCTTACAGCTTACAGCTTACAGCTTACAGCTTACAGCTTACAGCTTACAGCTTACAGCTTACAGCTTACAGCTTACAGCTTACAGCTTACAGCTGCGAAGCCGAAGGATTCGTCATGAACATCGACATTGAGAAGGTCTGCGCCATCGCCCGCGAGGCCGGCGCGGCCATCATGGATATCTACGACGGCGATCACGCCGTTGAATTCAAGGAAGACAAGTCTCCGCTGACGGCTGCCGACAAGGCGTCCCACGAGGCGATCATGGCGGGGCTGCAGGCGCATTTCCCCTAGATCCCGATCCTTTCGGAGGAGGGGAAGGACATCCCCTACGAGGAGCGCAAGGACTGGGAGCGCTTCTGGCTGGTCGATCCCCTCGACGGGACCAAGGAGTTCATCAAGCGCAACGGTGAATTCACCGTGAACATCGCCCTTGTCGAAGGCAATGCCCCTGTTCTCGGGGTGGTGTATGTGCCGGCCCAGGACAAGCTCTACTATGGCAGGGTCGGGGAGGGGGCGTTAACCCGGAAGGGACAGGAGTCTCCCCTGCGGATCCAGGTGCGCCCGGAGGCTCCCGAGGAGGGGCAGACGGTCGTTATGAGCCGTTCCCATCCGTCGCCCGAACTCGAGGATTACCTGAAGAGCATCAAGGTGGCCGAAGCCCTGCCGGTTGGGAGTTCCCTCAAACTCTGCGTCGTGGCCGAGGGCCGGGCCGATCTTTACCCTCGCCTAGGCCCGACCATGGAGTGGGATACGGGCGCGGGCCAGGCTGTCGTGGAGAGCGCGGGGGGGCGGGTTCTCGATCCCGCCGGCGCACGCCTGGAGTACAACAAGCCCAACCTTTTGAACAGCTACTTTATTGTCAGCCCCTGAGAGCCGCATCTTCTGAAGCCAGTCTGTCCGCAATGAATCCGGTCCCCGTATCAGTCTGCATGGCCACCCGCAACGGGGAGAGGTTTCTCCCCCGGCAGCTCGAGTCCATTCTGCGGCAGCTGGCGAAGGACGATGAGATCATCGTCTCGGACGACTCCTCCACGGACCGCACCCCCGAGATCGTCGCCTCCTGTCGGGATCCGAGGGTCAAGTTTTTTCCCGGCAACGCCTTTTTCCATCCCGCCTACAACCTCGAAAACGCCCTGAAACGGTCCACGGGGGAGATCATCGTCCTGGCCGACCAGGACGATGTCTGGCTGGAGAACAAGGTCGATCTCGTTCGCGAGCGCCTGAAAGGGCGGTCCGGGCAAATTGTCACCCTTTCCCTCGACGGGGAGGTGATCGATGCCGAGGGGGTGGTGGTCTGCGCTTCCATCTTCGGAATGATCGGGGCAGGGCGGGGCCTGGTGAAAAACCTGTACGACAACACGTACATGGGCTGTACCATGGCTTTCACCCGCAGGCTCCTCGATGTGGCTCTTCCGTTTCCGAAGACAATCCCCATGCACGACTCGTGGTTGGGGCTGTTGAGCGAGATTTACGGGGAGGTCGAGTTCGTTCCCGAAAAGACCATGCAGTACCGCCGCCACGAGGACAATGCGAGCTTCCGCCGGCCCTTCCGGGAACAGGTCGGATCCCGGCTCGCCCTTGCGGGCAATCTGCTCCGGCGACGACTTCTTGTCGGGACGTTGCCCTGCAACCGGAATTGACGTTTGCCTTTGAGAAGAGTTTTTGAAATAATTAACGGTTGAATGCTGTTTATCTTTTCTCCAGAAAGAACTCGGGAGCGTTTATGAAAATCACAATTTTTGGATCGGGTTATGTCGGTCTGGTGACCGGGGCCTGTCTTGCCGACGTCGGCAACGAGGTCCTTTGCGTCGATATCGACGAAAACAAGATTGCCATGCTGCAGCGGGGAGAGATCCCCATATTCGAGCCCGGCTTGGACGGACTGATCCAGAGCAACGTGTCGGCGGGGCGAATCTCCTTCACGACCGATGTGGCCGAGGGGGTCGCCCACGGCCTGTTCCAGTTTATCGCCGTCGGCACCCCGCCCGACGAGGACGGTTCCGCCGACCTCCAATACGTCCTCGCCGTTGCAAAGAGCATCGGGGAGCACATGGACGACTATCGCGTTATTGTCGATAAATCGACGGTTCCCGTCGGCACGGCCGACAAGGTCAAGGCCGTCGTGCAGAAGGAGCTGGACGGCAGGGGGATGGAGCTGGAGTTCGACGTGGTGTCCAACCCCGAATTCCTCAAGGAGGGGGACGCCATCAGCGATTTCATGAAGCCCGACCGGATCGTCGTCGGGACGGACAACCCGCGTACGACCGAGCTTCTGAAGGCTCTTTATGCCCCGTTCAACCGCAATTTTGACCGCCTGGTGACCATGGACGTTCGTTCGGCCGAACTGACAAAGTATGCCGCCAACGCCATGCTCGCGACGAAGATCAGCTATATGAACGAGTTGGCCAACATCAGTGAGAGGGTGGGGGCGGATATCGAGCAGGTGCGGCGCGGCATCGGGTCCGATTCCAGGATCGGCTATTCCTTCATCTATCCCGGGGCCGGTTACGGAGGCTCCTGTTTTCCCAAGGATGTGCAGGCCCTGGAGCGGACCGCGCGCCAATACGGCTACGAAGGGCACATCCTCCAGGCGGTGGAGAGCGTCAACAATGAGCAGAAGCAGGTCCTGTTCAAGAAAATCAACCACCACTTCCATGGGGATCTCGTGGGCAAGACGATCGCTTTGTGGGGACTGGCATTCAAGCCGAACACCGACGATATGCGGGCGGCTCCGAGCCGCACCCTGATGGAGGCGCTCTGGGAGGCCGGGGCAAAGGTTCAGGCTTATGACCCGGAGGCCATGGATGAGGCCCTGCGCATTTACGGGGAGAGGGACGACCTTGTCCTGTGCGATTCCCCGGAAAAAGCCATGGAAAACGCCGAGGCGCTGGCGGTCCTTACCGAATGGAAGATTTTCCGAAGCCCGAATTTTGACAAGATCAAAACGACCCTGAGGCAACCGGTGATTTTTGACGGCCGCAACATTTACGACCCCCTTCTTTTGAAAAACAGGGGTTTCACCTATTATGGCATCGGGAGAGGGGAACTCCCTGCATACTGGCAAGGGTAACGCCACGCCCGTGTTGTGGGTTTTGCATTCTCTCTTTTTCGAGATGCCGGTTTTTTCGGATTGACCATTTAATAGATTCCAGGGGAGGTTTCCAGCGATGCTTGTACCAATCATACTTTCCGGGGGGGCGGGGACACGCCTGTGGCCCCTCTCCAGGGAGCTGTATCCCAAGCAGCTTCTTCCCCTGGTAGGCGACAAGACCATGTTGCAGAATACGGTCAGCCGCCTCGAAGGGATTTCCGGCCTCGCAGAACCGGCGGTTGTCTGCAATGAAAACCACCGGTTCATGGTTGCCGAGCAGCTAAAGCAGTTGGGTCGTGCACCGTCGGCGATCATTCTCGAGCCGGTGGGGCGCAATACCGCCCCGGCGGTTGCGGTGGCCGCGTTCCAGGCCATGGAGGGGGGAGAAGACCCCCTTCTGCTCGTTCTTCCGGCGGACCACGTTGTCCGACAGGCCGAGGGCCTGCGCCGGGTGATCGAATCGGCCGTCCCATTGGCCGAACAGGGCAAGCTGATCACTTTCGGCATCGTACCGACGGGGCCGGAGACAGGGTATGGGTATATTCGAGCGGGGGCCCCGCTCGAAAGCCGGAAGCTGGAAGCTGGAAGCGTGAAGCTGGAGGGGGCACCCGTCACTGGTCACGCGTCACGCGTCACGGCCTTCGCCGTTTCCCGTTTCGTGGAGAAGCCGGATCTCGAGACGGCCCGCTCCTATATCGACTCCGGGGATTATTCCTGGAACAGCGGCATGTTCATGTTCAAGGCGTCCCGGTTGGTTCAGGAGTTGGACCGGTTCGCCCCGGAGATCGTCTCCGCCTGTCGCAAGGCCGTCGAGGGGGCCGAAAGGGACCTCGATTTTATTCGCCTCGACGCCGATGCCTTTGCCGCCTGCCCGAGTGATTCCATCGATTACGCCGTGATGGAGAAAACGGAGGATGCGGTGGTCGTTCCTCTCGACGCCGGATGGAGCGATGTGGGGTCGTGGTCGGCCCTTTGGGAAGTGGGGGAGCATGACTGTCACGGCAATCTGGTGTATGGCGATGTTCTGCTCAATGATGCCAAAAACAACTACCTTCATGCCGAAGGCCGGATGATCGCGGCGGTGGGGCTCGAAGACCACGTTGTCGTCGAGACGGCCGATGCGGTCCTGGTGGCTCACAGGGACAAGGTTCAGGATGTCAAGGAGATCGTCAGTCAGTTGAAAATGCAGCAGCGTGACGAAGCCATCCTGCACCGAAAGGCTTTTCGGCCCTGGGGGTCCTATGAATGCATCGACAGCGCGGAGCGTTTTCAGGTCAAGCGCATTACGGTGAATCCTGGCGCCAGCCTGTCCCTGCAGAGGCACCACCATCGGGCCGAACACTGGATCGTGGTCAAGGGGACTGCGCGCATCACCAAGGGGGACGAGGTCGTTCTTCTGAGCGAGAACCAGTCGACCTACATTCCACTCGGCGTGACCCACCGCCTCGAGAACCCGGGGAAGATCCCCTTGGAGTTGATCGAGGTCCAATCGGGGAGTTATCTTGGGGAAGATGACATTGAGAGGTTCGGGGACGTTTATGGCCGCTCGTAATCTTTTCAGCCTGTAGCGTTGTCATTTGATTCATTTTCCATCGGTGGGGGGGGCATGATGGACCGACTTAACTGTTTTAAGGCTTACGACATTCGCGGGCGCTTGCCCGATGAATTGAACGCGGACATTGCCTACCGGATCGGGCGGGCCTATGCGCAGTTCCTGGCGCCGGAGAAGGTCATCGTCGGCCGGGACGTGCGTCTGTCTAGCGGCGAGCTCTGCGACGCCCTCGCCGAGGGGTTGACCGACGGCGGAGCGGATGTCCTCGATATCGGGCTGTGCGGCACGGAGGAGGTCTATTTCGCCACCTTCCATTCGGGGGCGGACGGCGGCATCATGGTGACCGCCAGCCACAACCCCATGGACTACAACGGCATGAAGCTGGTGCGGAAGCAGTCCAGGCCGATCAGCGGCGACAGCGGCCTCGACGCTATCCGGGATCTGGCCGCCGGGGGCGAGTTCGCTCCGGCGGAAAAGAAGGGGCGGGTCGTTTCCCTCGACGTCAAAGAGGCGTATGCCCGGCATCTTCTGGGCTACGTCGATGCCGGGGGCTTGCGCCCTCTCAAGGTGGTGGTCAACGCCGGAAACGGCTGTGCCGGACCGGCGGTCGATCTGCTCGAGAAACACCTGCCCTTTGAATTCGTCAAGGTTCATCACGAGCCCGACGGGACGTTCCCCAACGGGATACCCAACCCCCTGCTGCCGGAGAACCGTGCGGCGACGGCCGATGCGGTCCGGGAGCACGGTGCCGACGTGGGCATCGCCTGGGACGGCGATTTCGACCGCTGTTTCCTGTTCGACGAGGCGGGAGGATTCATCGAGGGCTATTACATCGTCGGTCTTCTTGCCGCCGCGTTTCTCGCCAGCCATCCCGGCGCCAAGATCATCCATGACCCGCGCCTGACCTGGAACACGATCGCCCTGGTCCGCAGGGCTGGCGGGGAGCCGATCCAGAGCAAGACCGGCCACGCCTTCATCAAGGAGCGGATGCGCAAAGAGGACGCCGTTTACGGCGGGGAGATGAGCGCCCATCATTATTTCCGCGACTTTGCCTACTGCGACAGCGGAATGATCCCCTGGCTCCTCGTTCTGGAACTGATGGGGCGGACCGGCAAGGCCCTCTCGGCTCTGGTGGGGGAGCGGATGCGCCTCTTCCCCGCAAGCGGGGAGATCAACCGCCGCCTGACCGACCCGGGAGGCGCGATCGAGCGGGTTCGCGAACGCTACGCGGAACAGGCCCCGGCGATCGACCTCACCGACGGGCTGAGCATGGAATTCGCCGAATGGCGCTTCAACCTGCGCTCTTCCAATACCGAGCCGGTGCTGCGTCTCAACGTGGAGTCGCGCGGGGATGCGGCGCTGATGGAGGAAAAGACTGCGGAATTGCTGGCCCTGATCGATGATGACGGACACTAAGGTCAGTTCTCAGCTGTCAAATATCAACAAAACGAAGCCATCAGTCTGACGGGACACGGGTTGATGCGAATAATGCCTGAAGCTGTTTTGGCCTGGTTGGTGTTCAAAATCCGTGTTGATCAGATTCGATCCGCCTCCTGCCGGTTTTTTGGGGACTGTGGCCTGATCTGCAACAAAAAAGTTTGAACCGGCATCGGGATGATCCAGGATTGTCCCGGTTTTTTTTTAGGTTCTGTGATTCGCGCGGAGAGCGGGTGACGGGTTTGGGGTTCAAGGAACGAGGATGAAGGTTCCTGTCCCCTCTGTCCTGAAACCTGGGTCTCCGTTGTGCCTGCCTTATCTTCAGGATTTGCCAAAGCAGGTTAAATAGTTGTATGGTGTCATGTTGTCCCGTGACGGTTCAAGGGGCGTCTTTTCCTCGCCCCTGACCCCGTTCCCCGACCACGATTTACCTCTTCACGAATCACCGATCACGGATATGTCCGATGCCCAGAACGCTTGTCATCATTCCGGCCCATAACGAAGAGCCCCTCATCGGCGAGGTGGTGGGCCGCGTCCGCAAGGCTGTCCCGGAGTGCGACATCCTGGTGGTCGATGACGGTTCTTACGACCATACGGCCGCCGTCGCCGGGAGGGCCGGCGCCCTGGTTATCCGCCATCCCTACAACATGGGCTATGGGACCACAATCCAGACCGGCTTCAAGCACGCCCGCCGGCAGCAATACGATTTCGTGGTTCAGCTGGACGGCGACGGGCAGCATGACCCGGAGTTCATTCCCCGCCTGCTGGAGCCGGTGGTCCGGGGGGAGACAGATTTCGCCCTCGGTTCCCGTTTCCTCGACGTGGAGAGCTACCGGCCCTCCTTCTCCCGTCGGCTCGGAATCCTGATTTTCCGCAAGCTGGTCTCGGTCCTCATCGGCCGGCCGATCACCGACCCCACCTCGGGTTACGCGGCCTTCAACAAGGATGTGGCGCGCTTCTTCACGGCGGACATCTTCCCCTGCGACTATCCCGACGCCGACATGCTGGTGACCCTCAACCTGGCCGGTTTCCGAATCCAGGAGGTGCCGGTGCGCATGCTTGCCAACGAGGAGGGCAAGACCATGCACGGCGGGCTGAAGCCGCTTTATTACATCTTCAAGATGTTCCTGTCGATTTCCGTCACCTTGATGCGCAGCCGCAAGTTTTACCGAAAGGTTGTGTCATGCCGATAAATCAGAAGATATTCGCCCTTCTGGTCTGTGCCGGGGTTTTTTTCTTCACCTTTGAGATGGTGCGCCGCAAGCGTTTGCGCGAGGAGTACTCGGTGCTCTGGCTGACAGTCAGCGTCGGGATGTTCGTGCTGGTGGTCAAGTATGAATGGCTGGTGGCGCTGACGGAGATGATCGGAGCGGCCCTGCCGACGACGACCCTCTTCCTCGGCTCGATCATTTTCCTGGCGCTCGTCGCGGTGCAGTTTTCGATCAAGATTTCCCAGCTCACCAACCAGGTCAAGAACCTCGCTCAGGAGAATGCCATTCTGCGCCACGAGGTGCAGCAGGCCTGTCAGGGGAGGCTGGAGGACCCGGCGGCCGACCCGATAGAGTGAGTGTCCGCCCGTCTTCCGGGGGGCTGCCGCAGCGCTCAGAAAATTCTTTACAGCCATACCCCTTTGATGTATTCTGCGCAACCTGCGGAGAGGTGACCGAGAGGCCGAAGGTGCTCGCCTGGAAAGCGGGTGTACCGCAAGGTACCGAGGGTTCGAATCCCTCCCTCTCCGCCAGTTTTTGCAAGCAGATGGATCCCAAGGGGATTCGAAGCGGAGCGAGCGCTGCCAGCGGCAGAAAAGCGGCCAGGGATGGACGCGCCAGCGAGCGCAGGGGAGCCGACGCCGGAGCCGCCGTGACGGCGGCGACGAAAGTGGGCGAATCCCTCCCTCTCCGCCAGTTTTAAACATTCCGATGACATAGCCGGCGTCCATTGCCGCCAGAAGTGACAGCCGGGTCCCGCGCAACGGCCGGTCGCCAACTCCGTCAGGCCCGGAAGGGAGCAGCGGTAACGACCTCAGCCGTGTGCCGCGGGGGTGCCTGGCTGTCACTTGTGGCGGCAAACCCGTCTATCTTCTTTTGCCCTTCCACCTTTGCCGTGGAGACTCCGAGGCCTCATGTCTTACCTGGTCCTGGCGCGCAAGTGGCGGCCCCAGAGTTTTGAAGACCTGATCGGGCAGGAGCATGTCAGCCGGACCCTGGCCAACGCCATCCGCACCGGCCGCGTTCACCACGCCTTCCTTTTTACGGGCGCCCGGGGGGTCGGCAAGACCTCCGCTGCCCGAATCCTTGCCAAGGCCCTCAACTGCGAGGAGGGCCTCTCCCCGACCCCGTGCAACGAGTGTCCTTCCTGCAAGGAGATCGCCGCCGGGCAGGGAACCGATGTCTTCGAAATCGACGGCGCCTCCAACACCGGGGTCGACGACGTTCGCGACCTGCGCGAGAATATCCGCTACCTACCGTCGCGCTCCCGATACAAGCTCTTCATCATCGACGAAGTCCACATGCTCTCCATCAACGCCTTCAATGCTCTGCTGAAGACGCTTGAGGAGCCGCCCGAACACGCCAAGTTCATCTTCGCGACCACCGAACCGCATAAGATTCCCGTCACCATCCTTTCGCGCTGCCAGCGTTTCGACTTCCGCAAGATCCCCCTCGGACGGGTCTCCGGACGCCTGCGCGAGATCGTGGATGCCGAGGGGGTCCGGATCTCAGACCGCTCCCTTTCCCTGGTCGCTCGAAGGGGGGAGGGGAGCATGCGCGATTCTCTCTCCACCCTCGACCAAGTCATCGCGTTCTGCGGCGAGGATGTGGCCGACGACGATGTGCAGGGGCTCCTGGGGATGGTGGACCGCCGGCTTCTGCTCGACGCGGTGGAGGGCGTCATGCAGCGCGACAGCCGCAAGGCTCTGGAGACGGTGCGCCGGGTGGACGAGTTGGGGCACTCCTTCCGGCAGTTCTGCCAGGAACTGGTGGAGACCTTCCGAGCCCTGGTTCTGGTCAAGGTGCTGGAGGATCCGGCGGAGCATCTCGACGCCACGGGCGAGGAGGTCCAGGGTCTTCAGGCTCTGGCCGGAGCTTCCGGCCTGGAAGACCTGCAGCGGGCCCTCGGCCTGCTGGTCAAGACCGAGGCCGAGCTGGCCGGCTCGGCCTTTCCCCGTCTGACCCTGGAGATGGCCCTGATTCGCCTGGCCCAGTTGCCCCCGGCCCGGGAGATTGCCGCCCTGGTGCGCAAGCTCGAGGAGGTCGAGGGGCGCCTGGCGGCGGGGGGGGGCTATTCTCCCGTCCAGGCCTCTGCAAGGCCCCCCGCCCAGGTCTCTGCAAGGCCCCCCGTCCGGCAACCGGAGGCGGCGCCGCCAAAAAAGACTGAGGCCCCGGCGCCCGAAGGGGACGGCGGCCGGGGCTGGCAGGGTCTGGTGGAGTACGTCAGGGGCCGCCGGCCCCTCGTCGGTTCCATGCTCGAAGGCGCCAGCCTCCTGGCCCTCGATTTGCCCCAGCTGAAGATCGGCTTTCCCGCCGGCTCCTTTCCGCTCGAGCAGGTTAAGGACCCGGAGACCCTGCAGGCTCTGGAGGATTTGGCCCAGGAGCATTTCGGACAGCCGGTGAAGGTGCTGGTCTCTCCGGTGGATGCTCGGGAGGGGGACGCTCCCCCTTCTCTGCTGGATGAGCGCCTTGCCCGGGAAACCGACCGCAAGAAGCGCCTCCGGGAGGACGCCCTGGACCATCCGATGGTGAAGGCGGCCGTGGATATCTTCGGCGGCGAGGTCAAGACCGTCAAGCCGATCGACAAGGGGTTCGTCTGAGGGAGGTCCTTGATCCCTCGGTCGTGGAAACAGTTTCGAGCCGAAAGTTGATTGCTGACGGCTGAAATATCAATTCACAAACGCCGCCCGCGGAGGCGATGCAAGGAGGTAGGAACCATGTCCAAAGGTATGGGGAACATCATGAAGCAGGCCCAGCTCATGCAGCAGAAGATGGCTCGCCTGCAGGAGGATCTGGGGAACCGCGAGGTGGAGGCCTCCTCCGGCGGGGGGATGGTGACCGCCACCGTCAACGGCAAGCAACAGCTACTCTCTCTCAAAATCGAGCCGAGTGCGGTCGATGCGGAGGATGTCGAGATGCTGCAGGATCTGGTGATCGCTGCGGTCAACGAGGCGATCAAGAAGAGCCAGGACATGGCCCAGCAGGAGATGTCGAAGATCACCGGCGGCATGCAGATCCCCGGGCTCTTCTGATCTCTGGGATCGCTTCGGTCGGCAGGCCACCGTCATGGGGAAGAATGGCGGTGGCTTTTTTCTTTCCCATGAGAAAACCTTCTGCTATGGTGGCCATGCCTTGAAATGGTAAGGCCAAAAAATTTTAGCGATACAAAACTTCTTCAGTCCACTTAAAAAAATAGAACGCCATTTTAAAACTCTTGGATTTTTGTTTTAAGCCATGCTAGACTCCATCCCGTCTTTCGCCCGGCTGGTGGCCGAACTGGCCAAGTTCCCCGGCATCGGGCAGAAAACAGCGACCCGGTTGGCCTTCTTTGTGCTGCGCCAAGCGACCGGGGAGGTCGAGGCCCTGGCAGGCGCTATTCGTGATCTGAAGCAGAAGGTTCGTTTCTGTTCGGTCTGCTTCAACATCACCGAGGCAGATCCCTGCCCCCTCTGTACCGACCCAGGGCGGGATGACCGCCTGCTCTGTGTTGTGGAGCAGCCTCAGGACCTTATCGCCATCGAGCGCAGCCGTTCTTTTCGGGGGCGCTACCACGTTCTGCATGGCGCCCTGTCGCCCCTGGACGGCGTCGGTCCCGAGGATTTGAAGGTCGCCGAGTTGACGGCCCGCCTGGGGCAGGGGGCGGTGGAGGAGGTCCTGGTGGCCACTAACTTTACCGTCGAGGGGGACGCCACCGCACTTTACTTGTCCCGGCTCGTCCGCCCTCTCGGCATTCGGGTCACCCGGCCGGCCCACTGCATCCCCATGGGAAGCGACCTGGAATTCGTGGACGACGCCACGGTCAACCGGGCCGTGGAGGGCCGCCGGGAAATTTGAACTTTTGTTGAGTTTTGTCTACCATGACGTAAACTGTTTATGTTTTGGGGAAAAGCCCCGCAGCGTTCCTCTTCGCACCTTTCGCCCGTTTCATCAAGGGCTGTCGGTTGTGGGCAGGCGACGCCGGGGTCGATTTCGTTTGTAGCCTGATTCGCCCCGTTTTTTCGTTGAAAAATATCACGCAAAAAGGAGGTTTTTCATGTCCAGGAAGATGGTCAACATTGACGGCAACACCGCCGCGGCGCATGTGGCTCACGCGACCAACGAGGTTATCGCCATTTACCCGATCACCCCCTCTTCGGTAATGGGGGAGGTCTCCGATGCCAAGAGCGCCGTCGGCGAGAAGAACATCTGGGGGACGGTCCCCAAGGTCGTCGAGATGCAGTCCGAGGGCGGCGCCGCCGGGGCCGTTCACGGGGCGCTGCAGACCGGGGCCCTGACCACCACCTTCACCGCCTCCCAGGGCCTGCTGCTGATGATCCCCAACATGTTCAAGATCGCCGGTGAGCTGACCCCGACGGTCTTCCATGTTTCGGCCCGGGCCATCGCCGCCCAGGCCCTCTCCATCTTCGGCGACCACTCCGACGTCATGTCCTGCCGCTCCACCGGCTGGGCCTTCCTCTGTTCCAGCAACGTCCAGGAGGTCATGGACTTCGCCCTCATCGCCCAGGCGTCGACCCTCGAGAGCCGGATCCCCTTCCTCCACTACTTCGACGGTTTCCGGACCTCCAGCGAAGTGCAGAAGGTTCACGAGCTCTCCATGGACGACATGCGCGCCATGATCGACGACGACCTCGTCCGCGCCCACCGGGCCCGCGCCCTCTCCCCCGACCACCCGGTGTTGCGCGGCAGCGCCCAGAACCCCGACGTCTACTTCCAGGGGCGCGAGACGGTCAACCCCTTCTACGAGAAACTCGCCGAGTTGGTCCAGGCGCAGATGGACAAGTTTGCGAAGCTCACCGGCCGCCAGTACAACCTCTTCGACTACGTCGGCGCCCCCGACGCCGAGCGGGTCATCGTCATGCAGGGTTCCGGCTGCGACACCGCCCACGAACTCGTCGAGCACCTCGTGTCCAAGGGTGAGAAGGTCGGCCTCATCAAGACCCGCCTCTTCCTCCCCTTCGGCATCGAGGCCTTCGCCAAGGCTCTGCCCAAGACGGTCAAGAGCATCGCCGTTCTCGACCGCACCAAAGAGCCCGGCTCCATGGGCGAACCCCTCTACCATAACGTCCGCACCGCCATCGGCGAGGCGATGGCCGACGGCCTGGTCGAGTTCGGCGGATACCCGACGATTGTCGGCGGCCGCTACGGCCTTGGTTCCTACGAGTTCTCCCCCGGCATGGTCAAGGCGGTCTTCGACAACCTCTCTGCCGCCAAGCCGATGAACCACTTCGTGGTCGGCATTAAGGACGACGTCCTCGGCAAGAGCCTCGACTTCGACGCCGATTACCAGGTGCCCCAGGACGTCTACTCCGCCATGTTCTACGGCCTCGGCTCCGACGGCACCGTCGGCGCCAACAAGAACTCCATCAAGATTATCGGCGAGAACACCGACTTCAACGCCCAGGCCTACTTCGTCTACGACTCCAAGAAGGCCGGCTCCATGACGACCAGCCACCTGCGCTTCGGCAAGGAGGAGATCCGCTCCCCCTACCTGGTGCAGAAGGCCGACTTCATCGCCTGCCACAACTTCTCCTTCCTCGAGAAGTACGACATGTTGAAGTTCGCCAAGGACGGGGCCACATTCCTGCTCAACGCCCCCTTCGGCAAGGACGAGATCTGGGCCCACCTGCCGCTCGAAGTCCAGCAGCAGATCATCGACAAGAAGCTCAATTTCTTCGTCATCGACGGCGTCAAGCTCGGCAACCAGATCGGCCTCGGTCCCCGCATCAACGTCATCATGCAGACCGCCTTCTTCAAGATCTCCGAGATCATCGACTTCGGTCTGGCGACCAAGGAGATCAAGGACGCCATCGTCAAGAGCTACGGCAAAGCCGGCGAGAAGGTCGTCAACATGAACTTCGAGGCGGTCGGCGCCGGCACCAACAACGTCGAGCAGGTCGCCGTGCCGGCGAGCGCCGACAGTGCCATCCGCATCAAGTCGGCGATCAGCGGCGAAGTCCCCGACTTTGTGCGCGAGACCACCGGGCCGATCATCGACGGCAAGGGCAACCAGTTGCCGATCTCGGCCATGCCCGTCGACGGGACCTTCCCCACCGACACCGCCAAGTACGAGAAGCGCAACATCGCCGTCGATATCCCGGTCTGGGATGAGGATATCTGCATCCAGTGCGGCATCTGCTCTTTCGTTTGCCCCCACGCCACTATCCGCATGAAGATCTACGACGCCGACCAGCTCTCCGGGGCCCCTGAGGCCTTCAAGGCGGTCGACGCCAAGGGCAAGGAGATGGCGGGCAAGAAGTTCTCCCTGCAGGTGGCTCCCGAGGACTGCACCGGTTGCGGCGCCTGTGTCCACAACTGCCCGGCCAAGAGCAAGGAAGATCCGAGCCACAAGGCGATCAACATGACCTTCCAGGCCCCGCTGCGCGAGACCGAGGCCAAGAACTGGGACTTCTTCCTCACCCTCCCCGAAACCGACCCGGCCCTGATCAACCGCTCTAGCCTCAAGGGAAGCCAGCTGCTGCAGCCCCTCTTCGAGTTCAGCGGCGCCTGCGCCGGCTGCGGCGAGACCCCCTTCGTCAAGCTCTGCTCTCAGCTCTTCGGCGACCGGATGGTGGTGGCCAACGCCACCGGCTGTTCTTCGATCTACGGCGGCAACCTCCCCACCACCCCTTGGACGACGACCAAGGACGGCCTTGGCCCGGCGTGGAGCAACTCCCTCTTTGAGGACAACGCCGAGTTCGGCTACGGATTCCGCCTGACCATCGACAAGTTCAACGAGTACGCCCTCGAGTTGCTGGACAAGGTCACCTCCTGCGACTGCAAGGGGTGCAAGGACAACCTGGCGCTGATGGATGAGATCAAGGGCGCCGACCAGTCCACCCAGGAGGGGATCGAGGCCCAGAGGGTCCGCGTGGCCAAGCTCAAGGCGGCCCTCGAGCAGTGCCCCGACGCCGCCGCCAAGAACCTCCTCTCCGTGGCCGACTACCTGGTCAAGAAGTCGGTCTGGATCCACGGCGGAGACGGCTGGGCCTACGACATCGGCTATGGCGGCCTCGACCACGTCCTCGCCTCCGGCGAGAACGTCAACGTCCTGGTTATGGACACGGAGGTCTACTCCAACACCGGGGGGCAGGCTTCCAAGGCGACCCCCCTCGGCGCCGTGGCCCAGTTCGCCGCCGGCGGCAAACGCATGCCGAAGAAGGATCTCGGCATGATCGCCATGACCTACGGGAACATCTACGTCGCCAAGGTCTCCATGTCCAACCCCGCCCAGGTGGTCAAGGCGATGCTCGAGGCCGACGCTTACGACGGGCCGTCCCTGGTCCTGGCCTACAGCCACTGCATCGCCCACGGCATCAACATGACCACTGCGGTCGACCGCTGCAAGGAGGCCGTCGCCTCCGGTCACTGGCCTCTCTTCCGCTACAACCCGGCCTTGGCCGATGCGGGCAAGAACCCCCTGCAGTTCGACAGCAGGGACGCCAGCATGACCTTCGCCGAGTACGCCGGCAAGGAGAACCGCTATCGGGTGCTGGCGAAGGCCCAGCCCGAGGTGGCCGAGCAGTTGATGGAGGCGGGCAACAAGATCACCAACGCCCGTTTCGAGATGTACAAGGCGCTGGCCGAAATCCAGGCCAGCTT
This sequence comes from Desulfuromonas sp., assembly GCF_002868845.1. NCBI lineage: Bacteria > Pseudomonadati > Thermodesulfobacteriota > Desulfuromonadia > Desulfuromonadales > Desulfuromonadaceae > Desulfuromonas > Desulfuromonas sp. The sequence continues at coordinate 83,984 of NZ_PKUB01000014.1, read as the reverse complement.
CAGCACCAAGGACTGATTCGTCCTTTCATAAAGCAGGAAAAAGCCCCCGGCAGTCCATTCGCCGGGGGCTTTTTCCTTTGGCGTTATGGGGGGTTGGCCGCGGAAGAAAGCCTTGATCGATGGCAGGATAGATGCTATAAAGGCCACTGGCTTGGTAACCTATCTAGGAGCATTGGCATGTTCGGTTCGCAGTCGTCCCTCGTCATGTACGATGAGGAATTCCAGAAGATCAGTGCCGTGCTGGCGAAACTGCTGCGGGAGTCCAACGCCAAGGTTATCTTCCTGGTGGACAAGAACGGCCAGTTGATCGCTTCAGCCGGGGAGAGCAAGCACCTGGACACCACCAGCCTCGCCTCCCTCACCGCGGGGAATATCGCAGCGACCGGCGGGCTGGCCAAGCTGATCGGCGAGAAGGAGTTCTCCATCCTCTTTCACGAAGGGGAGAAGGACAATATCCACATCTCCCTCGTCGCCAGCCGGGTGATTCTGGTGGTGATTTTCGACGAGCGCAGCTCCCTCGGCTTGGTCCGCCTGCGGGTCAAGAAGGCCAGCGACGAGTTGGGAACGATCTTTGACGAGTTGAACCGAAAGTCCGAGCAGGTCGGGCAAACCGGTGGCCCGCCGAGCCCCTTCGCCGAGATCACCGACGACGATATCGACAATCTGTTCAGGTAAGGGTTGAGCGAGCATGTCCTTCATTAACTACGCCTCGCGCGAGATCAACTGCAAGATCGTCTACTACGGCCCCGGCCTCTGTGGCAAGACGACCAACCTGCAGACCGTCTACAACAAGACCGCACCGGAGGCCAAAGGGAAGATGATCTCCCTGGCGACCGAGACGGAGCGGACCCTTTTCTTCGACTTTCTTCCCCTGGCCCTCGGCGAGATCCGCGGGTTCAAGACGCGTTTCCACCTCTACACGGTCCCCGGCCAGGTCTTCTACGATGCCTCCCGCAAGCTGATCCTCAAGGGCGTCGACGGAGTTGTTTTCGTCGCCGACTCGCAGGAAGAGCGGCTCGACGCCAATATCGAGAGCATGGAGAATCTCAAGGACAACCTCGAGGAGCAGGGCTACCAACTCGAGAAACTTCCCTTCGTCATGCAATACAACAAGCGCGATCTGCCCAACGTATCCTCGCTGGAGGAGTTGCGCAGTCTGCTCAATCCCGACGAGGTTCCCGAATTCGAGGCCTGCGCAATGAGCGGCGAGGGGGTGTTCGAAACCCTCAAAGCCGTGGCTAAGCTGATCCTCGTAGAACTCAAGAAGGGGTCGTCTTAGGAAATCCCTTCGGGGGAAGCAAAAAACCTTGACAACAATTCGTCAATTTCTTATATTCTGCGCCTGTTGAATTTTCCCTGCCGACGAGATCGCCGGCAGGATGCAAATCAGTTCCATTCCACCTTAGCTCAGTTGGTAGAGCAGCGGACTGTTAATCCGCTTGTCGCTGGTTCGAGCCCAGCAGGTGGAGCCAAATCGAAACTCCCACTTCTGAAAAGAGGTGGGAGTTTTTTGTTATGAACTCACGCATCGCCGCCGGCATCGACAGGTTCGCTCGATTGGTTTTCAGAATGGGCCGCCCGTTTTCGAAGCGCCCGCCTCCGACGGGGAGGTGGGCGCTTTTACGGGGTTAATTTCGCCCCGGTCTTGGCCGAGAACCTTTCCAGATCTTCCCGTTCGGGGACCGGTACTGTCGCCGAACGGAGGAAGGCGAAGGCTTATCTGGTAAACTTCCCCTGTTAAGTGGGTTTCGGGGAGACGGCCATGGAAAAGATCCCGACATGCCGTTTCAGGAAAGGCCTTCAGCCGAGCCGGAAAAAGGGCGATGGCGCGCTACGCGTGGTCGGCGCCCTGCTTTTTCTGACCCTGGCCATCTCTGCGGCCCCCGCCTTTTCTGAGGCCCAGACAGTCGCCCCCGCAAAGGTGACGCTGCATTTCTTCTGGGCAGAGAGTTGCCCCCACTGCGCGGAGCAAAGACCCTTTCTTGAGGGGCTTCAGGAGCGATATCCCCGGTTGGAGGTTCTGGACTACGAGATCTGGAACAACAGGGCCAATTTCGATCTGCTGGTGAGCCTGGCGGAGTCCTTCGGCCAGGAGGCGGTCTCCACCCCGGCAACGGCCATTGATGGCAGGCTCTGGTTCGGATTCTCCGATCCGGTGGCCTCCGAGATCGAGGAAGTGCTGCAAAGGTGCCTGTCCTCCGGTTGCACCGATCCCCTGGAGCGGCCTGCGGCGCCCGGAGCGGGGCAACCGGAGGAGCCTGCCGTGGCTGGCGAATCACCCCCGATTGCGGTCCCGGGGCTGGGACTCGTCGACCCGTCAACCCTCTCCCTGCCGGCCTTCACCTTCGTCCTCGGCCTGCTCGACGGGTTCAACCCCTGCGCTTTCTTCGTGCTGCTGTTTCTGCTCAGCCTCCTCATCCACGCCCGGTCCCGCCGCCTGATGCTGCTGGTCGGGGGGACCTTCGTGCTGTTCTCGGGGCTGATCTATTTTCTTTTCATGGCGGCCTGGCTCAACCTGTTTTTCCTCGCCGGCACGGTCCGGGCGATAACCGCGGTTGCAGGGGGGGTCGCCCTGGTCATCGCCGCCATCAACGTCAAAGACTATTTTTCACCCCATCGGTGGCTCTCTCTGTCCATTCCCGAGGGGGCCAAGCCCAGGCTCTTCGCCCGCATGCGCGGGCTCGTTCAGGCCAGTCGCATCCCCTCGGTCCTCTTCGGCACGGTGGTTCTGGCAGTCTCAGCCAACAGCTACGAATTGCTCTGCACGGCCGGATTTCCCATGGTCTACACCCGCGTACTGTCCCTGCACGAGATGCCCCGCGGGCACTACTACGCGTATCTCGCCCTGTATAACCTGGTCTACGTTTTGCCTCTGCTGGTGATCGTTCTCGCCTTTACCGCCACCCTCGGTTCCCGGAAGCTGAGCGAGAAGGAGGGGCGGGGGCTGAAACTCGTCTCCGGCCTGATGATGCTCTGTCTCGGCCTGATCCTTTTGGTCCGGCCCGATCTGCTGAACAGCGCCTGGACGGCCATCGTGCTTCTCCTGCTGGCACTCGGGACCGCCGGGATCATTCTGCTCCTTGAGCGCCTGCGGAACGGGGGCAGAGGCCCCCTCTGAGCCGATTGTCCCGTTTTCAAAAAGAAAGAAGCCCGCCGACCTCCTCGAGGTGGCGGGCTTTCTGATTTTTCCGGTCCAGTTCTCCTGTCACATTTCGACGAAGTAGTTCTGCCACGCCATGTCGATGGACTCCTCGGTCAGTTCCGGATCCCGGTTGTGGTAACGGGCGTCATCGACGATGTGGTCGATGATGTCGCGCGGGTGGCATGCGCTCAACATGACCGCCATGCGCCGATAGTGGTGCCGGAGGAGGTATTCGAGGATGTGGGGGGCGAAGCGGATGCCGTTGGTTTCGCAGACAGAGCGGAAGATCCGCCCGTACTCCAATTCGCTGGGGTGGTCGATCTTGATCTTGTAGCGGATGCGCCTCAGGAACGCTTCGTCCACCAACTGCTTCGGTTCGAGATTCGTGGAAAAGATGACCAGCTGGTTGAAGGGGATATCGAACTTCATTCCGGTATGCAGGGAGAGGTAGTCGATGTTCCGGTCGAGGTTGACGATCCAGCGGTTGAGGAGGCTCTGGGTGGCCATCTGCTGCCGCCCGAAGTCGTCGATGATGAAAAGGCCGTTGTTGGCCTTCATCTGCAGGGGGGCCTCGTAGAACTTGGCGATGGAGTTGAACTCCAGGTCCAGCATCTTCAGGGTGAGTTCGCCCCCGGTGATGATCACCGGCCTCTTTATCTGGACCCAGCGCCGGTCCAGGTCCGGCGGGGCGGACCCGGTGTCTGCCAGTTCGTGGTTGACGGGGTCGAAAAGGGTGATGATCTGCCCTCCAACGGTGAGGGCGTAGGGAATGAAGATGGTGTCGGGGAGAACCCTGCCGATGGTTTCGGCGATGGTGGTCTTGCCGTTTCCCGAAGGACCGTAGATGAACATGGGCCTGCCCGAGGAGATGGCCGGGCCGATGCGCCGAAGGAGCTGTTCGTCGAGGGTCATGTGAGCGAAGGCCCTCTTCACCTGGTCTTCGGTAACGACGATGTTGCGCACCGACTGCATCTCGACGAAGGTTTTGTAACTTTCGAGGGAGACCGGGGCCGGCCCGGTGTAATGGCAGATGTCGAGCAGCTCTGCGGCGCGATTCTTCCCGTATTCATTGATGGAGAAGGCGAAGGCGGCCTTCACGTACTGGGCGGCTCCCTTGACCTCCACCAGCTTCTCGCGACGGAGCTTTTCGATGGCGGCATCGACCACGGTGCCCGGCAGTTTGGTGCTCTCCACCACGTCCGAGAGCCTGAAATCTCCCATGTAAAGGATGTGCTTCAGGACCAGATCCGCAATGTTGGAGATGTCCAGGCCGGTCTGCTCCACGTTTTTTGGGGAAACCGGGTGACGCCGCAGGAATGTGTTGAGTTTCTCGGGCGTCACATAGCCTAGGGCTACCAGGTTGTGGCCGAGCCTCCCCCCATGCACTTTCTGGCGGGCCAGTGCCTTGTGCAGGTGACTTTCGCTGATCACCCGTTCGGCCAGCAGTTGTTCGCCAAGGGTCAAATTCCTGTCCAGGTGGTTTGGTGCAGCTTCCATTGGCGCGGCTCCAGGTTGTGAAGGGTTGCCTCTTCAAGTGGAGGGGATCGCGTGGGTCCACACGTCCCGGCATGAACAATGAGTTTGCATTATAGCGCAGGACGGGGCGGTGTGCATGCCAAAAGCTTAAGAATGTCTCATTCTTTCGGACGAGAGCCTTCGATTCCTCGTTCTGCCGGGGGAGAAATGGAGTCCCGGGCAGTTTCGCCGAGGCGGGCGAAAGCTTCAAGGGCAAGTCGCCGGGACCTCGGGAGGGCGGTCTCGATTTGGCATGCATTGTGCTGTTTCATTAGGCGTTGAGGGATAAAGTCAAAAGTCAGGATGTTCGGGATGGCGGAAAAAGGTGTGGTTTACCTGCTCATTGTGGTGGTCTGTTTCTTTCTGGGGGGTGTGGCCGGGCTCGTCATGCACCGCTCAGACTACTGTATTGCCGGCATGTTTCGTGACTTCTTCCTGTTCGGAGAGACGCTCCGGTTGCGTTCTCTGCTGCTGCTGGTCGTGGCCAGCATGGTGCTGTTCGAAATGGCCAGGCAGCTGGGCTATATCACCCTGTATCCCTTCCCCCTGCTAGGTTCCCCCTCCCTCGCCAACCTTTTCGGCGGCGCCCTGCTCGGGGCCGGGATGGTTCTGGCTGGGGGTTGCGTGGTGGGCACCCTCTATCGCCTGGGGTCGGGGAGTCTGCTGAGCGTTCTGGCCCTGGCGGGGTTGGTCGCCGGCAGCGCTCTGTACGCGGAGGTGCACCCTTGGTGGGGGGAGCTGGTGAGGAACACCACTTTTTTCCCGGGGATTGTCACCCTGCCGCAACTGTTGGGGATCGAACCGGGGCTCCTCGTCGGGGCGGTGGTGCTGGCCGCCGGCTACCCTTTCTGGCGCTGGTATCGGCAGGGCAAGTGGTCCCGCCAGACCTCCGTCGAGGGGTATCTGCAGCCCTGGAAGGCGGCCCTGGCGCTGGCTCTGGTCGGGCTTGTTTCGTACCTCGCGGTCGGCATGCCCATGGGCATTACCACCGCCTATGCCAAGGCGGGAGCCTTTCTGGAGCAGTTGGTGATGCCGGAGCACGTGGCCGGTCTCGCCTACTTCCAGGGGGTTCCCCTCGACTACACGGCCCCCCTCGGAGGGGTGGTGCTGCAGGGCGGGGCGGGGCCGCGGTTCGATGCCATCGCCCTTATCCAGTTTCCCCTCATCGGGGGGATCGTTCTTGGCGCAGCCTTTTCGGCCCTTCGGCTCGGGGAGTTCCGGATTTATCTGCGGGTGCCGTGGCGGCAGGCCCTGTCCGCTCTGGCCGGTGGCCTCATCATGGGCCTGGCCGCGCGCATGGCCCCGGCCTGCAATGTTTGGCACCTGCTGGGCGGGGTGCCGATTCTGGGCATGCAGAGCATGCTGTTTGTGGCCGGAATGGTTCCGGGCGCCTGGTTGGGAAGCCGGATTCTCACCGGACTGGTTCTGAAATCCTCCCGGTAGGAGGCTGTTCGGTTGGCCGGGAGGCGGTGCAATAGGAATAGAATGCCATCGAAGGAAGGGGGCTTTGCCCATGTCCGATCAAGAAGCTGAATTTCTCTACTACGATCTGAGGGGACAGATCTGCCCCTCCACCCTGCTGACCGCCCTGCGCGAGGTCAACCGCTATAAGGGGCCGCTCAGGGCCGGAGGGCTCACGCTGTCCTTCCAGACCGACAACCGGGATTCCACAACGACCATCCCCGACGCGGTGCGTAACATGGGCTACCATGTGGCGGTGACTAAGGAGAAGGGGCACTACTGCATCGTTATCGGCAAACAGCACTAGTCGCAAAGGAGGAGGCCCCGGCCAAGACCGTTCGCCCGGGTTGACCCATGTCCTTAACAATGCCTTTCGAAGAGTCGGACCGAACATCGACGAAAAGCGCCCTGCGCGCCTAGATCGCACGCCTTGCGGGGGAGAACGAGGCGCTGCGCCAGCGGGAGGCGGCCGCCGTCGCCTATGTTCGTGAGAAGATCAACCAGCTCCTCGAGGTCATGGGGACCCTGCCCCTGCGCCCCGAGGAACTGGACGACGAGACTCTCTTTGCCCTCGATCCCATCGGAATCCTCAGCGAGTCCTTCGCCCAGGTCCTGGAAAACCAGATAGAGGTTAACGAGGAGCTGGCCCTGGCGCGGGACGAGATCCAGGCCATTTTCGACTCGGCCGGTGCCGGCATCCTGGTGGTCGATGACCGGATGCGCTTGGAAGCCTTCAACAAAAAGAGCCAGCAGCTCTTTTTCCCGGACAAGACCGAGGCCGAGGTGCTGGGCGGCAACTTCCGCCAGATCGTGTGCGAGCCCGAACTGCCCCCCGAGGAGTGCATCTTCGACCGGGTGCTGGCCACCCGGTGGATGGTGGAGCAGGTCGATTTCGTCGCCAGGGGCCGCCACTTCCACGTCGTGGGCACGCCCATCAAGAACAATCGGGACGAAATCACCCAGGTGGTACTGGTGTACGCCGATATCACCGACCGGATTCGCGCCGAGGAAGCTCTACGGGAGAGCGAGACGAGGTTCCGCGACCTGTTCGAGAACGCCAACGACTTGATCCAGAGTATCGCTCCGGACGGCTCCCTCATCTATGTCAACCGGGCCTTGCGGCAGGCCATGGGTTACGGGCCGGAAGAGCTGGCCGGCCTGAAACTGCAGGACGTCATCCATCCCGGCTGCATCGATCGTTGCATGGAGACTTTTGGCCGGCTGGTCTCGGGAGACAACACGGGAGGAAGGCTGGAGGCCACCTTCGTGACAAAGGATGGCCGGGCCATCATTGTCGAGGGGAGCGTCAACTGCAGCTTCGAAGATGGCCGGCCGAAGGCCACCCGGGGAATCTTCCGCGACGTGACCGCCCGCAAGGCGGCGGAACAGGCCCTGCGCGAAAGCGAGGAGCGCTTCCGCGGTCTTTACGAGAACGCGCCCTCCAGCTATCAGTCGCTGGACGGCGAGGGGCGGTTGCTCGAGGTCAACCAGGCCTACCTCGACATGCTCGGTTACGCTCGGGGCGAGCTCCTCGGCCGCTGGGTGGGAGACTTCATGTCTCCCGAATCGAGAATGCTGCTCAAGGAGTGGCTTCCCCGCTTTAAGGCCGAAGGGGCTGCGGACGGGGCCGAGTTCATCATGGTGCATAAGGACGGCTCCGAAGTCGTCGTCTCGGTGACGGGGAAGGTGGCCTACGACGCCAGGGGCAGGTTCCAGCAGAGTCACTGCATCCTCCACAACATCACTGAGCGCAAGCGGGCCGAGGCCAAGATCCAGAAGCTCGCCTACTTCGATGCCCTGACCGACCTGCCCAACCGCTCCCTCCTCCACGACCGCCTCTGCCAGACCCTGTTGCAGGCCGAGCGTAGCGGTCATCAAGTGGCGGTGATGTTCCTCGACCTCGATCGCTTCAAGGAGATCAACGACACCCTTGGGCACATCGTCGGTGACGGGTTGCTCAAGGTCGTCGCAGAGCGGCTGCTGCACTGCGTGCGCAAGAGCGATACGGTGGCCCGGGTCGGGGGGGATGAGTTCGTCATCATCCAGACCAGCCTCATCAGTCAGAAGGACACATCCCTGCTCGCCCAAAAAGTCCTTCAGGCACTGGCGCAGCCGGTGGACCTGGATGGGCGGGAGGTGTTCACGACGGCCAGTCTCGGCATCGCCATCTATCCCCGAGGCGGATGCGATGCCGATGCCCTTTTGAAAAATGCCGACAACGCCATGTACCGGGCCAAGGAGGAGGGGCGCAACACCTACCGGGCTTATACCTCGGACATGAATGCCAAGGCCCTGGAGCGCCTGCTGCTGGGCAACGACCTGCGACGGGCCCTGGAACGGGGGGAATTCTTCCTGCATTACCAGCCCCAGGTGGAGCTCGCCTCGGGGAGGCTGTTCGGCATGGAGGCCCTGCTGCGCTGGAACCATCCCGACCTGGGCCTGATTTCCCCGGCCCAGTTCATTCCTCTGGCGGAGGAGACCGGGCTTATCCTTCCCATCGGCCGTTGGGTTCTGGAGACCGCCTGCGCCCGGACACAGGCCTGGCACGAAGCGGGGTTTCCGGGCCTGAGGGTGGCGGTCAACCTCTCCGGCTGCCAGATGCGCCAGCGCAACCTGCCCGCCATGGTGGAGGAGGTTCTGCACCGCAGCGGTCTCGATCCGAGCTGCCTGGAACTGGAACTCACCGAGAGTATCCTCATGGAGGGCGCCGAGGCCAACAAGAATATCCTCGGCGAGTTCAAGGCGATGGGGGTGAAGCTGGCCATCGATGATTTCGGCACCGGCTACTCCTCCCTGAACTATCTCCGGCACTTTCCCATCGACCGGCTCAAAATCGACCAGAGTTTCGTGCAGGACATCACCCGCAAGCCGGACGACGCCTCGGCTATCGCCGAAGCGATCGTCGCCCTGGCCCGCAGCCTGCGGCTCAAGGTGCTGGCCGAGGGGGTGGAGACCCAGGAACAGCTTGAGTTCCTGCGGGCCCTGGAGTGCGACGAGGTCCAGGGATACTATTTCAGCCGCCCGGTGGCCGGGGAGGACTTTGCCGGGCTGCTGCGATCGGGGCTGACCACCGCCGAGGGGAATCGCTACCGATTCTGACCCGGCCCATCCAGCCCTTCTGCCGACCCGCGACCGCCCCTCTTCGGGGCGGTTTTTTCGTACCTTTCGGCAAAGGGGAGCCTTGCACTCGGTGCGGGGAGGGTTTACATTGTAGCGGCAACGTCAGCTGCCAACCATTCCGGGTTGTTACATGTCCTCAGAACAGAATTTCCAGAGCGGGCGTCTGCCCGTCCCTTCCCCTGACCTGGTGGTCGCTCAGGCCCCCGGTGGGGACTGGCTGGTGGTGCGCGTCACCCCCCGTTTGGCCAAGATTGCGGCGCTCAGCTCCGATACCGGGGCGGGCCGGCCCCTCGGCCAGCTCTTCCCCACGGCTGTTCCAGATTTGACGAGTTTGGCGCGGGAGGCCGCTGAAGAAGGGCACTCCCTCGTCGGCGTCCGAGTCCGGTTGGGCGGCGGGGCTGAGGAATCCCTTGCGGCAGATGTGAGCCCCGGCGGCCTGACCGGCGACTTTCGGGCCCAGACGGTGGCTTTCAGCTTCCGGAGTCTCTCTCCCGGGGAGACCGGGGCCGTGAGCGAGTTTCACGGCCTGGTCGGCAGCGGTCCGGGAATCCGCGAGGTGTTTCGCAAGATCTCCCTGTACGCCTCGAGCGATGCGGCGGTGGTGATCACCGGGGAGACCGGGACCGGCAAGGAACTGGTCGCCCGGGCTCTTCATGACACCAGCCCCCGGGGCGGCGGGGCCTATGTCGCGGTCAACTGCGCGGCCATCTCCGATGAGCTGCTCGAATCCGAGCTGTTCGGGCACGAAAAGGGGGCCTTTACCGGTGCCCTGCGGACACACCGCGGCCGCTTCGAGCGGGCCCATCGCGGCTCCCTCTTCCTGGACGAGGTCGGGGACATGCCCCGGCGCACCCAGAGCAAGCTGCTGCGGGTGCTGGAGACCGGGCGGGTCGAGCGGGTGGGGTCCGAGCAGGAGCGCTTGGTCGACGTGCGGGTGATCAGCGCCACCAACATCCCTCTCGAACAGGCGGTTGGGCAGGGGCGCTTCCGCGCCGACCTTTATCATCGCCTCTCGGTGCTGCGCATTCACCTGCCGCCCCTGCGGGAGAGATCCGAGGACATCCCCGCCCTGGTGAACCATTTCCTGCGGATGTTCAACCGCCGATACGGGCGGCGCATCGAGCGGCTGACCCCGGAGGCCCAGTCCCTTCTCCAGTCCTACCTCTGGCCGGGCAATGTGCGTGAGCTGCGCAACGTCCTGGAGCGGGTCTATGTCGAGACCCAGGCCGAGGTGATCCCCGCCCGCGCTTTCCGGGAGTGGGTCCGGGAGCGCCAGGGCTTCTCCCCCGGCGGCTGGGACCTGGAGGCCGCCTCCGGCCCGCCGCCCCTCGCCCCCCCTTATCCCCTCGCCTCGGAGCGGCCCCTGCTGGAGTCCTCCCATGCCGGGGTCCTGGATGCCGAACTCCTGCCCGCGGGGCCGTCTGCGGCCCGGCGTTCCACCCGTCCCGTCGAACTTGAGCCCGGGCAGATCCGCCGGGCCTACGCCCAGGCCGGGGGCAACCTCTCCGGGGCCGCCCGCCTGCTGGGGGTCCACAGGGCCACCCTCTACCGCTACCTCCAAAAGCTCGGCCTTCGGCGCGAAGACCTGGAGGGTTGAAGCCGGAGGCGGCCCGCCGCGAACCCTTTGGCCCGAACGTTCCTGCGACGCCGCAAGCGCCTCCTGCGGCGCTGCACTGCGACGTCGCAAGGAGTCGCTCCGGCGTTCTCTGTTTCTTGAATACAACGTAAATTCGGTAGGTTGTCTTTTCTCGGGCCGATGGCACGGGTGTTGAAGTACCGATGGGCACACCCGGAAGCCGCCAGGGCTTCCCCCATCAACCCCGAGCAAGGAGGACAACAACCATGACAGGACTGACTCTTCTCAGAGAAATGGATCACCTATCCCGCGAGATGGATGGCCTCTTCCGCGGTTTCGGTCGTTTTCTCGAACCGCCTTTCGCTTCCGGCAACGGTGGCCGATACCACAGCTTTTGCCTCCGGGAGAACGCCGAGGGTTATACCCTTGACGCCCGATTGCCCGGGGTCACCCCCGAGGCCCTGGAGATGACCTTCCAGGACGGGGCCCTGACGATCGCCGGCGAGCGCACTGCAGCCGCTCCCGACGGGGCCACCTGGCATCGCCGGGAGCGCAGTGCTGGACGTTTTGCCCGGACCGTCGACATCCCGGCGCCGATCGACGCCGAAGGGGTGAGGGCGGAGTTTCGGGACGGGGTGCTGAACGTGACCCTGCCCAAGGCGGCCGAAGCGAAGCCGAAACGGATCGCGATCAAGGCCGCTTGATTGGCGGCGCATCGCAATCGGGCTGAAGAGTGACGACGATGATGATACGGATAAGGAGACAGACCATGGGAAACAGGGAGCTGGCAGTAAAGACGGGGGCCGAACTGGCCGAAAAGAAGAGCGAGGAGACCTGGACCACACCAAGCGTCGACATCTACGAGACAGGCGAGGCCCTGACCGTCGTTGCCGACCTGCCGGGCGTGTCCCGGGAAAGGCTGGAACTCGGCATCGACGGGGAACTCCTCACGATCGAGGGGCGCATGAGCGGTCGGGAGGCCGGCTTCCGGCGCCGCTTCCGGCTGCCCGACCATCTCGACCTGGAGCAGGTGGCCGCCGAGCTGAGCCAGGGGGTCCTGACCGTGACTCTGCCGAAGGCGGCTGCCGCCAGGCCGCGGAGAATCGAGGTCAGCGTCCACTAGGGGGATCAGGGCCGGGGCCCGGGAAAGGCCCCGGCCCGCAGAACAGGTTGCGGTTTTCCCGGGCGTCAACCTGCCTCCGCGGCGAAAAGAATTATACTTGAAATATAGCCTTAGTTCCCAGGAAAGGACTCTCCCATGGACCTCAACCGCATGACCCAGAAAACCCAGGAGGCCCTGCAGGCCGCCCAGAGCCGTGCGGTCAAACTCGGCCACGTCGAGGTCGACGTGGAGCACCTGCTCGCGGCCCTTCTGGAGCAGGAGGGGGGCCTGGTCCCCCGCCTGCTGGAGGGGATGGAGGTTGCTCCGCAGAATTTTTCCGCCGCCCTGAAAAAGGAACTGGAGAAAAAGCCGAGCGTCTCGTGCCCCGGCGCGGGGGCGGGGCAGATCTACGTCACCCAGCGCCTGAACCGCCTGCTGGTCAGGGCCGAGGAGGAGGCCCGCCACCTGAAGGACGAGTACGTCAGCGTCGAACACCTGCTGTTGGCCATGCTCGGCGAAGGGGAGGGGCATCCCGCCGGTCGGCTTTTCAAGCAGTTTTCTGTCACCCGAGACCGGCTGCTGCAGGCCCTGACCCGGGTGCGCGGCCACCAGAGGGTGACCTCCCAGGATCCCGAGGGGACCTATGAGGCCCTGGAGAAGTACGGGCGGGACCTGGTCGAAGAGGTGCGCAAGGGCAAACTCGACCCGGTCATCGGGCGGGACGCCGAGATCCGCCGGGTGATCCGCATCCTGTCGCGCAAGACCAAGAACAACCCCGTTCTCATCGGCGAGCCGGGAGTCGGCAAGACGGCCATCGTCGAGGGGCTGGCCCACCGCATCGTGCGGGGGGACGTTCCGGAGGGACTCAAGGAAAAGACCCTCTTCGCCCTCGACATGGGGTCGCTGGTGGCCGGGGCCAAGTACCGGGGCGAGTTCGAGGAGCGGCTCAAGGCGGTGCTGACCGAGATCAGGCAGAGCGAGGGGCGGATCCTGCTCTTCATCGACGAGCTCCACACCATCGTCGGTGCGGGCAAGGCCGAAGGATCCATGGACGCCGGCAACATGCTCAAGCCGATGCTGGCCCGGGGCGAACTGCACTGCCTGGGGGCCACCACCCTCGACGAGTACCGCCGCTACATCGAGAAGGACGCCGCCCTGGAGCGCCGTTTCCAGCCGGTGCTCGTCGATCAGCCGACGGTGGAGGACACGGTCAGCATCCTGCGCGGTCTGAAGGAGCGCTTCGAGGTCTTTCACGGGGTTCGTATCCAGGACAACGCCCTGGTGGCTGCGGCGACCCTGAGCCATCGTTACATCTCGGACCGCTTCCTGCCCGACAAGGCCATCGACCTTGTGGACGAGGCCTGCGCCACCATTCGCACCGAGATCGATTCGATGCCCGCCGAGCTCGACGAGGTGACCCGGCGCATCATGCAGCTGGAGATCGAGGAGGCGGCCCTGAAAAAGGAGAAGGACCGGGCCAGCGGGGAGCGCCTGGAGACCCTGCGCCGGGAACTGGCTGAATTGAAAGGGCGGGCCGACGCCTTGCGGCTCCAGTGGGAGCAGGAGAAGGGGGGGATCAGAAAGGTCCAGTCCCTGCGTGAAGAGATCGAAAGGGTGCGCCAGGAGGTGGAGCAGGCCGAGCGGGCCTACGACCTGAACCGGGCCGCCGAGCTCAAGCACGGCCGCCTGCCTCAACTCGAGAGCGACCTGCACGGCCTCGAGGAGAAAAGCGAGGCCGAGGAGGCGGAGCCGCGCCTGCTGCGCGAGGAGGTCACCGAGGAGGAGATCGCCGATATCGTCTCCCGCTGGACCGGCATCCCGGTGACCCGGCTGGTGGAGGGGGAGCGTGAGAAGCTCCTTCAGCTCGACCAGGTTCTGCACCGCAGGGTGATCGGCCAGGACGAGGCGGTCGGCCTGGTGGCCGACGCGGTCATCCGGGCCCGAAGCGGAATCAAGGACCCGCGCCGTCCCATCGGCTCTTTCGTCTTCCTCGGGCCGACCGGCGTCGGCAAGACCGAACTGGCGCGGACCCTCGCCGAGGCGCTGTTCGACAGCGAGGACAACATGGTGCGCATCGACATGTCCGAGTACATGGAGAAGCACGCCGTGAGCCGCCTCGTCGGGGCGCCTCCGGGGTATGTCGGCTACGAGGAAGGGGGGCAGCTCACCGAGGCGGTGCGCCGCAAGCCCTATGCGGTGATCCTTTTCGACGAGATTGAGAAGGCCCACCCCGAGGTGTTCAACATCCTGCTGCAGATCCTCGACGACGGCCGGGTGACCGACGCCCAGGGCCGCACCGTCGACTTCAAGAACACTGTCATTATAATGACTTCCAACATCGGCTCGCAGCACCTTCTCGAAGGGGTCACCGCCGACGGCCAGATCGAGGAGGCGGCCCGCGAAGCGGTGCTGGCCGAGCTGCGCCATCAGTTCCGCCCCGAATTTCTGAACCGTGTGGACGACACGGTCCTCTTCAAGCCCCTGACCCTGGAGGAGATCAAGCAGATTGTCGACCTGCTCACCGGGGAGCTTCGCCGGCGCCTGGCGGGGCGCAGGATGTCTTTGGAGATCACCGACGAGGCGCGGGACCACATCGCCCGCACCGCCTTCGACCCCGTCTACGGAGCCCGCCCCCTGCGGCGCTACCTCCAGCACACTCTGGAGACCCGCATCGGGCGCGCCCTGATCGGCGGCGAGGTCGGGGAGGGTGCGACCATCCTGGTGACGGCGGAGGGCGGCGAGCTGGAGGTCGCCATCGCCAACCCCCCCGGGGGCTAGTGTCCCCCATGGTGGGCCGTGTCACCCATGTCGAGGTGTACTGGATGGTCCCGAGGCTTGCCGCCTCGTGATTGGACCGGGCCGAGAAGGCGGAACGTGGGCCGCGGCATGAAAAGGAACGGAGTTTGCATCAAGAATTAACGTACGGGACACCGGGGCCGGGAAAGGATGTTTTTTCTGTTCAGTCCGAGCCGGGTGTGTTTATATTAAGGCATGGTCCCTCATGAGGGGGGGTGCGGGAAACGGAAGGATCGAGGCGCGTATGACCAGACGCAAGCGGATCGGCCAGATTCTGGTCGAAACCGGGACGATTAGTGCAGAGGCGTTGACCCGGGCTCTGAAACGGCAGGAAAATTTCGGGGGGCTCCTGGGACAGATTCTGGAGGAGATGGGGACGGTCTCGGAACGGGACATCGCCGCGGTGCTGGCGCGCCAGTTCAATTTTCAGATCGTCCGGGACATCGCCAAGCACTCCTTCTCCCCTGAACTGCTCGGACTGCTCGACAGCGAAACGGCCATCAAAAAGCTGATTTTCCCCCTTCGGCAGCAGGGCAAAACCCTTTACCTGGCCATGGCCGACCCCCTCGATATGGAGACCCTGGACGATCTCTCCTTTCGGACCGGGATGCGTGTCATCCCCTGCGTGACCACCGCCGGTGAAATCCAGGAGGCCGTCAACCGGCACTACCTTCAGGTCGGCAGCGGCCTCAAGCCCGCCTGGTGGATGGTTCTCGTTGTGGACGACCACGAACTGGTTCGCGCGGCCGCCATCGCGGCTCTGGAAAAGGAGGGGTTCCACGCCATCGAGGCCGCCAACGGCGCCGAATGGCTCAAGGCCGCCTACGAGCACCTTCCCCACCTGATCATTTCCGACACGATCATGCCGCGCATGGACGGCTACGACATGTTTCGGGCCCTGAAGGCCAACAGCCGTACCTGCTCCATCACGGTCATCGCACTCTCTTCCCGCTCCGCGGCGGAGGAGGAAGCCAAATTGCTGGAGAAGGGCTATTTCGACTTCGTCGCCAAGCCGATCAACCCGGTCCGCCTCATGGCCCGGGTCAAAAGGGCCCTGAAGTCCGTCTACGGCGACTCCCCACCGTTTCGTTAATCCCCTGCCAGCCTTGGCTCGCCTCGGCCCCGGAGGAAGAGAACGCAAGGAGAGAGAAAAAAGTTGCTTTTTTCTTCTGGCTGGCTATAATATGACCGTAAAGGTTATAATTTGGCGGTAAGATATCTTCCCCGATGGAGGCCGTTATGAGGATCGATATCCTTTGCAAGCCGGAGAGTGGGAAACGTTGCGAGCAAACCCTGAAGAACGTACGTCTTGCCCTTTCCCGTGCTGGAGTCGAAGCTGAGGTTCACCTTTACCGCGACAGGCGCAAGATGATCGACAACCGGGTCTACGTTTCGCCGGCCCTGCTCATCGATGACAGCGTACGCATCGCAGGGCGGGTGCCCGAGGTGGAGGAGATTTTCAGGTTCATCGCCGAGCGTCCCCGCTACCACAAGAGGCTTCAGAGGGTCGCCTGAGCGCTGGCAGCATTCATGATGAGACGATCCCGAAAAGACCCCGCACGGGGTCTTTTCCTTTGCCCCCGGACCATCGGCCTGGGGGCTTTACTTTTGGACCCTGCTGCGGTAACGTCCACCATATTCTCGGGGGTTTTAAGAGGCGGTTATGGCAACCATTCTGCTGGTCGATGACGTTGAACTCTTTCTCGAAGTGGAGAAGTCTTTTCTGGAGGACAGCGGCCACACCGTGGTGACCGCCAAGTCGGGGGAGGAGGCCCTGTCCAAGCTCGACCGGGTCGAGCCGGACCTGGCCCTTCTCGATCTCTATCTGCCCGAAATCGACGGTGACGAGGTCTGTCGCCGTCTCCGGGCAGGCGAGCGCTGGCGGCGGCTCCCGGTCATCATGGTCACCGCGGCGGGCAAGCAGGAGGAGATCCTCAAGTGCCTGGACGCCGGCTGCGACGACTATCTCACCAAGCCGGTCAACAAGAAGGACCTGCTCGAAAAGGTCGACCGCCTTCTCGGCGCCGTCAGGGGGCGAACAGCCTCCCGGACCCCGGTCAGCCTGCAGGTCCAGATCCGGGGCAACAACCGCAGCCTTGGCGGCTATGCCCAGGATATCTCCAAAAACGGCATCTACGTCAAAAGCCGCACCACCCTCAAACCCGGAACGGCCGTCGAACTTCAGCTCGGACTGCCGGGCGGCCGGCAACTGCCGCTGCTGGGCAAGGTCAAACGGGTCCAGAAGGGGGCCGAACCGGGACTCGGGATCTACTTCATCCACCCCGAGCCAGAAGGGCTCAGGGCCCTGCAGGAGCTGGCCGAAAAGGCCCATGAGGGGGATGCGTCCGCAGTTCAACCCGCCGAGGGCGAGGATCTGAGGGAGCAGAATATCCGCTTGCTCCAGCGCATCGGGGAGATGGAGGAGGAGAACCGGGAGTTCGCCGATCAGATCGTGCGCGCCGAACAGGTCAACAACACCCTGACCAACCTCTACATCGCCGCCTCCAAGCTGCACTCGGTCCTGGACCGGGGCAGGGTGGTGTATATCGTCAAGGAGGTGGTGATCAACCTGGTGGGGGCCGAAAAGTTCGCCCTGCTCGAGTTGAATAAAAATTCGGGAGAGCTCCGCTGCCAGGCCACCGAGGGGTTCGAGGACGAAGAGTTCCCCTCCCTGGCCCCGGGAGAGGGGGTCTTCGGCAAGGTTCTGAGCGGGGGAGAAAGCTTCTTCGCCCAAGGTGCGGTTCCCGAGGGCTCCGACGATCCTCGCAATCCCCTTGCCGCGATCCCCCTCAAGATCAAGGGTGAAACCCTGGGCGTACTGGCGATCTACCGCCTCTTTGTCCAGAAGGAGCGCTTCGAAGAGGTGGACTTTCAGCTCTTCTCCATGCTCGCCGGGCATGCGGCCACCGCCCTGTTCACCGCCACCCTCTACGAGGCCTCCGAGCGCAAGGCGGAGACCTACCGCGGGGTCATGGACCTGCTCCTGCGCTGAGTCTCGTCCGGAGCCCGTCCGTCCTTTGTCCTTCCGTTTTCCTGCGGGGGGACCAGCAGCCCTTCACTGACCGCGAAATCGACGATTTCCCTTCCCTCCCGCTCCGGGACGCTTCCGGCGAAGATCTCCCGTGGACAGCGTCCGCCGTCGCACCCGGCGAGCAGTTTGAGAAAATCCTCCTGAAGGGACTCGCAGAACACCTCCTCGCCCCTTCGAAAGAACAGTCCGGTCGAACCGACCGGGCGGAACAGCCCGGAGCATTGCACCGGGTCGATCTCTCCCATCTCCAAAAGGTCGAGGATCTCGTAGGTAAAGGAAACCAGGCGGATGCCCGGCGCCCTTTGCCATGGGGTGTTCCAGGGGGCGGGTTCCGACGGGACGTTTCCGGCCGCCGGCAGGGTCTCCTCTCCGAGCAGGGTTTCGGCGTAGTGAAAGTGATAGTGGACCAGGTCCCGGGCGGCGGGGAGCAGTTCCTGCCGGCCGACCTGCCGCAGCAGGTGCTCCAACCAGGCCTTTTGCAGTTCCAGGATCTGGTCCGGCTGCCAGCTCTCCGCAACGAGAAAGCGCTCTCTTTCCACTCCCCCCCGATCGAGGGCCCAGGCGGCGAATTCTTCCAGGAAGGTGACCGCGTCTCTGCCCGTCGCACCCAGCAGGGCGGGAAAGAAGGCCACCGCCCGGCCCAGGTTGTAGAACAGGTCGGTCGCCGCGGCGAGTAGGCGGCTCCGGGAAAGATCCGGAGCGCCGTAGGTGATGGTCTCCAGTATCTCGTAGGGGGGGCGGTCTTGGGCCCGCAGTCCGTAGCGGCTGCGGTCGCGGTGCAGGGCGGTGCCGGGCAGGACGGCGAGGGGAAAGATATCGACGTGGTTGGGCTGGAGCTGGAGTGCGGTGAGAAGGCTCTGCCGGAACCCCTGATGACTGTCCCCGGGCAGGCCGTAGATGAGGTCCAGGCCAAAAATGACCCCGGCCGCCGAGAGCATTCGGGCCTTCTCCTCGAACAGCCGGGGGTCGAAGGAGCGGTTGAGGTTGCGCAGCACCTCCGGGCGGGCGGATTGCAGGCCGAGTTGCACCGAGCAGGGGATCTCCGCGAGCAGGGCGGCCGTTTCCCGGTCCAGGAAGTCGGCCTTGGCCTCCAGGTGAAAATGGATCCCGGGGGCCTTTGCGGCGATCAGGCGCAACAGGGCCTTGCCCCGCTCGGGGGGGAAGTTGAAGGTCGAGTCGAGAACCCACACCTGTGAGACCCCGCTTCGGACGAAGAGGTCGAGTTCCGCCTCCAGGCGCTGCCGGGGAAGATGGCGGACCCCGTGCCCGCCGCGGGCGTCGAAGCAGAAATCGCAGCTGAAGGGGCAGCCCCGGGAGATCTCCCAGAGCACTCCGCCTCCCGGGGTGGGGGTCAGGACCCCCGTCAGCCAGGGGGAGGGCAGCTCCTCGATGCGGGCGGCCGGGGAGCGCCCGGCGCCCTCCCGCAGCAACTTGTCGCCTTTCAGGACCAGGCCCGGCAGGGGGGGCGGCTCCTGGCCCCGGGCGAGGGCCTTGGCCAGCTCCCGGAAGGTCTCCTCCCCCTCGCCGCAGATGACCCCGTCCAGGCTTCCTTCCGCCATCACGCCCTCTGGGTCGGCCGTCGCTTCGGGGCCGCCGGCCACCACCGGGACTTCGGGGCATTGTTCCTTGAAGCGACGCGCCAGGGCCAGCATGGGAATCCGGCTCCACGAATAAAGGGGGATGGCGACCAGACCCGGCCCGGCGGCGCGGACCGCCTCCAGCATCTCCGACTCGTCCCGTTCCGGGAACAGGTCGATGAGCCGGGCCTGCGTGCGCAGCTTCTTCGGAAGGGCCGCCGCCAGGCTCGCCGCCGCCAGGGAAACGGCCTGGGCCGAGGTACGCACGTGGAGGGTGGGCAGGACGATAATCATAAGTCGGTTTCCCTGCGGTTCAGGTGGCCACCTCGGCGGGGGGGGCGGCGTCCAGGTGGGCGTCGGTGGTCGGGATGCCGTGCCGGGCAAAGACCTGCCGAAATTCCCCGTAGAGGTCGCGCAGATGCCCCAGGGTGAGGTGATAGCCGTGATTCATGACGTGGTGACGGGCGGTGTGGCTCATGGGGCTCTGGAAAAAGAGGAGCGACTCTTCCTGGGGCGGCTCGATGAGGAGGATGTCCACCTCGGGGTGCTCCCGGCGGTAGCCCGCCAGGGCCAGGTCCAGCTTTTCCTTGTTTTCGATGCGGCGGGCCTGCTCCCAGGCGAAGGTGATGCCGAGGTCGGCGATGCTGGAGCATTTCCCGAGGGAGAGGGAGGGCAGGCAGGCCCGCTCCATGTCGTTGGCCATCGGCACCCGGGGGTTGAAGACGACGATGAGCTTGGCCCCCTGCTCCAGGGCCACGTCCAGGTGGGTGACCCGGCCCGTCGAGCCGTCCAGGTAGTAGTGCTCCCCGACCTTGTGGGGGCGGAAGAAGAAGGGGATGGCGCTGGAGGCGGTGATCGCCTGGCAGATGTGGACGTCCCGGAAACCCTCGCTGCCGAAGACCACCCGTTCTCCCCGGTCCAGGTCGTAGGCGGGGATGTAGAGCTCCGGGTCGATGAGGTGGAAGGCGTCTCGAATCCCCTCCGTGCGGAAGGAGTGGCAGAGATAGTTCTGCATCGGGCCGAGGGAGAAGAGCCCGGCGGGGAACTGCTCCTGGAGGACGTGGAACAGGTCGGAGCCGGAGAGCCGCAGGCGGTTGCTGTGGAAGTGCCAGAGAATGCGCGGCAGGTTGATTGCCAGTCGGCCGCAGCAGCCGAGGACCTCCCAGAGATCGATGCGGTAGATATCGGAGCGGCGGAAATTGAAGACGCTGCGCTCTTCCCGCGCAATGGCCTCGAACAACTGGGAGGGGGGGATGCGGTTGGCGAGCAGGGCGGCGATGACCGCCCCGGCGCTGACCCCGACGAACATGTCGAACCGACCGGTGGAGAAGCCCGGCGCGAAGAGGCGCTCGAGGGCGGTCAAACAGCCGATTTCGTAGGCCGCCCCCATGATCCCTCCGCCCGCCAGAACGAGGGCCGTTTTTCCTTCGCTTTGGGTCATCCCTTCCCTCTGCAAGTGCCTCGTTCCCGCGCTTATTTCTTGACCCTGACTTTGATTTTCGGACGGCCCGCCTCGGTGACGATCCGGAAGGCCACGTCCCGTTCTCCGAACTGCTCGCGGATCTTTCCCTTCTGCTGCTCCAGGAACGCCGCGATCTGTTCGCGGCTCGGCGTCGGCCCGGCAACCTGGCAGCTGCGGTGGGCCTCGAGATAGTCCCGGTAAAGGCCGTCGAATTCCGACTCGGGAGGCGGCGCCCCTTGCCGAGCCCCGCCCCTTCGGGAGCCGGGGCGGACGAAGCGCCCCTCGTCCATCTGGCGCAGGATGCGGTCCCAGTAGCCGGCGTAACTGTGGTATCGGGTTGCCAGGTTCTGGTACTTGAAGCGCAGGTCGGTCTGCATGATGCGGCGGTTGGCGAAGCGGCGCAGTCGTTTCGCCAGGGTCTCGCGGTCTTTCATCGGCTCGCGCTTTTCCACCCCGTTGAAGTACTGGTCGTACAGGATAACCAGAGTCTTCATACTGTGCTCGATTTCGGCCAGGTCCCGGGCGATGCGGTCGCGTTCGTTTCTCGTTTGGTCCGGCATGCCCCAACTATACTGAAGTTGGCGTTCCCTGCAAAGCGAAAAGCCCTGATTCGGGGGACTTAACCCAACCATGCCTTGACTGCCCGTCGGGCTTTCGTATACTTTGTCACTTCAAAAGCTATTGTTGCGGAGGGGATTGATGAACGAGCAGAATTTGGCAGCGGTCGTCCTGGCCGCGGGGAAGGGAACGCGGATGCGTTCCGGGCGTTCCAAGGTGCTCCATCCGGTGGCGGGGCGGCCGATGGTCCGCTACCCCGTGGAGTTGGCCCGGTCGCTGTGTTGCGACCCGGCGGTTCTGGTGGTCGGCCACGGCGCCGAAGAGGTGCAGTCGGCCTTGGCCGGCGAAGATGTGCGGTTCGCCCTGCAGGCCGAGCAGCTCGGTACCGGCCACGCCCTGCTCTGCGCCGAGCAGGCCCTCGACGGTTTCGCCGGAACCCTGCTGTTGCTGTGCGGGGACGTGCCCCTGCTGCGCCGCCAGACCCTGGAGCGCCTCCTGGCCTACCACCGGAGTCAGGGGGCGGCGGTAACCGTTCTCACCGCCGAGGTTCCCGAACCTCACGGCTACGGGCGCATCGTACGGGACGGCGACCAGGTGCTGCGTATCGTCGAGGAGAAGGACGCCACCCCGAAAGAGAAGACTATTCACGAGATCAACACCGGGATCTACGCCTTCGAGGCGCCGCGGGTCTTCGACGCCCTGCGCCGGGTCGGCAGCGACAACGCCCAGGGCGAGTACTACCTTACCGATGTGCTCGAGGTGACGCGCTCGGCGGGAGAAGCGGTCCGCGCCCTGGCGGCGGCCGATGCCGTGGAGATCATGGGGATCAACGACCGGGTGCAGCTGGCCCGGGCCGACCGCCTCATGCGCCGGCGCATCAACGAGGAGCTGATGCGGGGCGGCGTCACCATCGTCGACCCCGAGGCGACCTACATCGAGGCGGGGGTGGAGATCGGCCGGGACACCATCGTCCACCCCGGAGCCCACCTGCGGGGCGCCACCCGCATCGGCCGCTTCTGCGAGATCGACCCCGGAGCGGTGGTGACCGACTGCGTCCTCGGCGACGAGGTCCACATCAAGGCCGGCTCGGTCCTCAGCGAATCGCAGATCGGCGCGGGCACCGACATCGGCCCCATGGCCCACCTGCGGCCCGGGACGGTGCTGACCGGGGGCAACAAGATCGGCAACTTCGTCGAGACCAAAAAGGCGGTGATCGGGGAGGGTTCCAAGGCCAGTCACCTCACCTATATCGGCGACGCCGAGGTCGGCGCCGACGTCAACATCGGCTGCGGCACCATTACCTGCAACTACGATGGCGTCGCCAAACACAAGACGGTCATCGAGGACGGCGTCTTCGTCGGCAGCGACACCCAGTTCGTCGCCCCGGTGCGCATCGGTCGGGGCAGTCTCATCGGGGCCGGCTCGACCATCACCAAAGACGTCCCTCCCGACTCCCTGGCCCTCTCCCGCGCCGAGCAGAAGATCATCGAGGGATGGGCTTTGCGGAAGAAGAAAAGCGGAAAGAGTAAGACGACGAAATAGTGGGCTAGAGAGAGTTTGAGAGACCGGGTACGGTTTTCTCCTTCACTATTTTCACTCCTTGACTCCCTTGCTGGAGATTTTGACTATGTGCGGCATTGTCGGTTACATCGGAGGGCAGGAGGCCAGTCCCATCATCCTTGACGGCCTGCGGCGCCTGGAGTACCGGGGCTACGATTCGGCGGGGATCGCCACCCTCGACGGCGGTAAAATCGAGACCCGGCGCGCCGAGGGCAAGCTGGTCAACCTCGAACGGCTGCTTCTCGAGCATCCCGTGAAGGGCTGCCGCGGCATCGGGCACACCCGCTGGGCGACCCACGGCCGTCCTTCGGAGACCAACGCCCACCCCCACTATGCCGGGGGGATCGTGGTGGTCCACAACGGCATCATCGAGAACTACCTGGCCCTGAAGGAGAAGCTGCAGGGCCTGGGCCACTCCTTCCGTTCGGAGACCGACACCGAGATCGTCGCCCACCTCATCGACCAGCATTATCGTGAATGCGGCGATTTCGAGGGCGCCGTGCGCCGGGCCCTGGCCGAGGTGCGCGGCGCCTACGCCCTGGCCATTCTCTGCGAGCAGGAACCGAACAAGCTCATCGCCGCCAAGCTCGGCTCCCCTCTCGTGGTCGGCCAGGGGGAGGGAGAATTCTTCGTCGCCTCCGACATCCCCGCCATGCTTTCCCACACCCGGGAGATGGTCTTCCTCGAAGACGGCGAGATGGTGATCTTCGCCGACGGCGCCATGCAGGTCACCGACCTGGAGGGGGCCCCCGTCGAGAAAGAAGCAAAGACCATTACCTGGAGCCCCCTGATGGCCGAGAAGGGAGGCTACCGGCACTTCATGCTCAAGGAGATCTACGAGCAGCCGCGGGCCATTGCCGACACTCTGGCCGGGCGGCTCTCCGAGGAGCAGGGGGACGTCTACCTCGAGGGCCTCAACCTCTCCGATGCCGACCTGAAGGGACTGAGCAAGATCTTCATCGTCGCCTGCGGCACATCCTGGCACGCCGCCCTGGTCGGCAAGTTCCTGATCGAGAAGCTGGCCAGGGTTCCCGTGGAGGTCGATATCGCCAGCGAGTTCCGCTACCGCGATCCCATCGTCGACGCCTCCAGCCTGACGGTCGTCATCAGCCAGAGCGGGGAGACCGCCGACACCCTGGCGGCCATGCGCGAGGCCCGGGGCAAGGGGGGCAGGGCGGTGGCGATCTGCAACGTGGTCGAATCCTCCATCGCCCGGGAGAGCGACGGGGTGATCTACACCCACGCCGGGCCGGAGATCGGGGTCGCCTCCACCAAGGCCTTCACCACCCAGCTGGTGGCCCTGGTGCTCCTCTCTCTGCGCCTGGGGCGGGCGCGGGGCGTTCTCGACGCCGCCGCCGGCCGCAGCCTGCTCGACGAGCTGGTCAGCCTGCCGCGCAAGGTGGAAGAGGCCCTCGAGCTCGACGGACAGATCGAGGAGGCAGCCCGGCTCTACATGGGCGCTGCCGACTTCCTCTACCTGGGACGAGGCAACCAGTACCCCATCGCCCTCGAGGGTGCGCTCAAGCTCAAGGAGATCTCCTACATCCACGCCGAGGGCTACCCCGCCGGCGAGATGAAGCACGGCCCCATCGCCCTCATCGACGAAAACCTGCCGGTGGTGATCGTCGCTCCCCACAACGACACCTTCGAAAAGGTGGCGTCCAACATGGAGGAGGTCCAGGCCCGCTCCGGCCGGGTCATCGCGGTCACCGACGGCGACGGCGGGAGCCTCGCGGGCAAGGCCGACGTCGTCCTGACCCTGCCGCAGACCGCCGACGAGCTGATGCCGGTACTCACCTCGATCCCCATGCAGCTGCTCGCCTACCACATCGCCGTGCTCAAAGGGACGGACGTGGACCAGCCCCGCAATCTGGCCAAGAGCGTCACCGTCGAATAACCTCCACCGGACGAAACGGTTCCGTGTTTATTTAAAATAAAGTTGGCAACCTAAAAATAAAGTTGGCAACCGCAAAAGCCCTCCCCTTTCCAGGGAGGGTTTTTTGTTCTTGAGTGTTTTAGTGGGAGATGTGTTGGTGTGGGGAAGCAATAAGGTTCTTACATGATTTTCTGATCAGTTGATGAATGTTGAGGCTGTAGAAAAACCCTTAAAAATGCTATTATCGTCGTGGTTTTTCGATCTAAACGAGAGGTCACGACATGCCCAAGTTCAAAAACTACGACTACAACCAAATGGTCATGGTTCCGGTAGCATTCGATCAGCAGATTCTGCCCGGCACCTTTGAACACTCTGTTAGCTACCTGGTCGATCACGAACTCGACCTGACTATCTTTCATCATCGCTTCAACAATGACGACAACGGGCGACCGGCCTACGATCCGGCGATTCTGCTCAAGATCGTTCTGCTGGCCTACTCCCGGGGCGTCAGCAGCAGTCGCAAGATCGAAGCGTTGTGCCAG
The DNA here is from genome assembly GCF_002868845.1 of Desulfuromonas sp. Lineage (NCBI taxonomy): Bacteria > Pseudomonadati > Thermodesulfobacteriota > Desulfuromonadia > Desulfuromonadales > Desulfuromonadaceae > Desulfuromonas > Desulfuromonas sp. The sequence continues at coordinate 58,666 of NZ_PKUB01000014.1, read as the reverse complement.
GAGAATGTGGTCTTCATGGCCATCTCCGCCGATAGTCGACCGCACTTCACCACCATTGCCGATTTCATCTCCTCATCGCACAAGGAGATTTCCCAACTCTTCCATCAGGTTTTAATGGTCTGCGACAATTTGGGGCTGATCGGCAAGGAGATGTTCGCCATTGACGGCTGCAAGCTCCCCTCGAACGCCTCCAAGGAATGGAGCGGAACCAAAGAGGAGTTGCAGAAGAAGAGCGCGAAGATCGAGCGGGCTGTTGGCCACATGCTGAAGAAGCACCGGGAAGAAGACCGCAAGGGCGCCCGGGAGGATTCGATCCGGCAGCGTGAAGAGAAGCAGATCGCAACACTGCGCAAAGCCAGCGGCAAGATCAAAAAGTTCCTGGCTTGTAACGATGAGCGCACAGGCATCTCCGGCAAGCCGGTGAAGAGCAATATCACCGACAACGACAGCGCCAAGATGAAGACCGGCCACGGGGTAATCCAGGGGTACAACGGCGTGGCTGCCGTCGATGGCAAGCATCAGGTGGTGGTCGCTGCCGAGGCCTACGGGCAGGGGCAGGAACACGGCCTGCTAGAGCCGATGCTCGACGAGGTGCGGGAGAACCTCAACCGCGTCGGCGAAGACGACGTGCTGGATGAGGCCAAGGTGCTGGCCGATAGCGGCTATCACAGCAAGAAGACACTGGAACATCTCGAAGAGAACAAGATCGACGCTTACATCGCCGACAATGCCTTCCGTTCCCGCGACCCTCGATTCCAGACTGCGGATCGCCACAAGGCCAAAGAGCCGGCCAAGCCGAAGTCCCCGAAGAAGCGTTTCACCGTCGAGGATTTTGACGCCGACACCGAGGAGCAGACCTGTACCTGCCCGGCGGGCAAGACGATGTGGCTCAAGTGCGAACGGGCCAAGATCGGCAACCACATCTTCATGCAGTTTATGGGACGACAAGCCGACTGCGATGACTGTCCCTTGCGGTCCCAGTGCCTGCGCTCGGTGAAGCAGAAGGGCGCCCGGCAGGTCAATGTGCTGCTGGCCACTCTGCCCAAGAGCAAGACCGGACCCATTGAGCGCATGAAGCAGAAGATCGATTCAGCCGTGGGCCGCCACACCTACAGCATGCGGTTAGGAATCGTCGAGCCGGTCTTCGGCAACATCCGCGAGACCTTGGGCCTCAGGCGCTTTTCATTACGGGGCAGGGCAAAGGTTAACGGTCAGTGGAACTTGATGACGATGCTGCACAACATCTTCAAGATCCATCGATACGGATGGGCGACATAAGGGGAGGCAAGGGCCGAAAAGCGCCTTGAAAGGGGCACCGCCCGGGAAAAACTCGCGGGATATCAACCATAAGGTGCTCAGGGTTGAACAGGTGGTTTTCGCGCAGTGAATTTCAAATTTTCCCGAGGAGGGATAAGACGGCCTCTGCCGGGATGGTTTTTCTACAAACTCGTTAGGGATCGCCTAATAAAAATGGCCAGCTCGGATTTCAGAGTTGGCCATTTTGCTTTTTAGGTCATCAGGTTATGGGAAAATATAAAAGTTCTTACAAATTTTCCTGGTCAGTAAAACATAATGCCTCCATCAAGCCAAGAGGCACGTTGGGGGGCATTTTCTTTTTCAGGCACTTACTGTATTTGGAAAATAAAGTCGGGAAATGAAAAATAAAGTTGGAAATGGCCATCCCGTGAGTTCGGGATGGCCATTTTTCTATTCAAGACATCAGGGCGCTTCGTTCGATGAAGAATTAGCCCCGAAACTTAGTGCTCCTCTGCCAGTTCAAGAAGCGGAAGAACTGGTACTGCACTTCCTGCGATTCCTTTCACCGATCCGTAAAAGCCGATGGCATTGTTGAGGACCTTGTCCAGTTGCTTTTCGCGCTCCTTCCAGATTTTTTCCATGGCGCGACGCTCTTTTGCGATGCCTTCTTGCATGTTGCTGAACCCCTCGACAATGGCCTCAATCTGCATCTTGAATTCGGTTCCGGTCAGGTAACCATAGAGGATCTCCATCTTGTCGCCCTTGTTCGTCTGGGCTTTCTGGGCCTCGCCAACACGGCAGATACTGCTCCGAAGAGCTAGTGCCAGACCCTTCATGCTCGGGTAGTCACAAATCCAAACACCATTAATCTCGCCAATTCGTTCTACTCCTTCAGGTAGGACTTCCGTGACAAGAACGGCAATGTCGGCGCCGACACTTTGTTGGTCCTGTTTGAGCTTTTCGATCCAGTTCTTTTGGAAGGCCTTGGTGCGCTTGCTTTCGTAGATGATTTTGCCAATCGGATCACAGTTGCGATCCTGGACGGTGTGGATCGAATCGGCGCCTGTGCAGCCTTTGGGGACTTCCTGTATGTTGTCCAGAAGGAACAGGTTGCGCAGGGTTTCCTCGATGGCCAGTTCTTGGACTTCACCCTGGATCTGCATAGATCCCTGCTCGGCCTTACGCTTCATTTCGTCTAACTGCTTGCGTAAAACATTCAACTGCTCGTCTTTTTCCGCCAGCTTGAATTGGATTTTTTCACCTTCCTGAAGGCGGATCTGTTCTTCTATCTGCTGTGCAAAGTGGTTTTTCTCGCGTTCAAAGCGAATTTCATATTCTTTCTCGCGCTCTCGGTCTTTGCGTTTGAGCTTCTCAAGTTCCAGTTCTTTGTCCTGGAGCTGTTGAATTTTTTGCGTTCGCTCTTTAAGTTCCTCTTGAAGCGTCTGCAGTGCGGTCGCATTCTCGTTTTGAAATTCGGTCTTAAGTTCTTTTCGTAATAGATGTTCGCGTTCGGCTATTTTGGCCCGGACCTGTTTTTCCTGCTCTCGTTGCCGTCGGGCGAGGTCTTCTTCTTGTTTGTTCAGGGCTTCCCGCTCTTGTGCGGCCTGTTGCTCCATCTCGGACTTGGCCACCGCAATTCGCTGGGCAATCTCTTCCTCCATCCGATTCTGAATGACATCTTCAATATTGAATTGGTTATGGCACTTTGGACATTCAATCGTTTGCTGGTTTTGGTTCATGGCAATCTCCTCTATGAAAAATATGGATTATTGTTTTGACTGCTGGGACTCAAGAGCGGTTCCGGCAGTCCCCCCCCTCCAACTGTTGAAGGTATTTTTCTGTTTAGCAATCATAATGCCAAAACTGTAACCATCTGTTATTGAATGCGAATGTGTGCTTGTGGTTGTTTTTTGAGTTTTCTGTATGGAATTTTATTTATAAAATTGTAAATTTATTTATACTTGCTGCAAACATCGGAAGGGATCATCTATGTCTAGAGTTATGTTTGCGTGGATTGGGGGGCATGATTTTGATGCTGCGAGAGGTGTCGGCGAGGGGCTTGGGCCCATAGCGGGCGCAGCTATCGCAGAGCATTTTCATGAAATCGCCTTGTTGAACAACTACGGACCCGATCGAGATGTAGATGGTTATGTTGAATGGCTTAAGGGGAAATGTCAGAGCGATATATTGGTGACCCCGGTCACACTGTCCAGTCCGATTGATTTTGGGGCGATCTACGTCGCCGCAAAGGCCCATGTTGAAAAGATACTTAAGGCCAGTCGGCAGAAGAGCACGCCCGTGTTCCATCTGAGTCCAGGGACTCCAGCCATGTCTGCGGCGTGGATCATCCTGGCCAAGGGCCCCTTTCCTGGCGCCGAGCTTATTCAGACCTCGGTCATGCGTGGACTGGAGCAGGTCGAAATGCCTTTCAATATTTTTACTGAGTTTATTCCGGACTTGGCGAGGGGGGCTGACAGTCGCCTTGTTCAACTGAGTGAGGGGTTCCCGCCAGAAAGCCCAGCCTTTGAAGCCATTGTTCACCAGTGTGCCGATATGAAGGATATCGTCAGTCGGGCCAGGTTGGCTGCAAGAAGAGATGTTCCTGTTCTGATTGAAGGTGAAACGGGGACGGGAAAAGAGCTTTTCGCGAGGGCAATCCACAACGAGAGTCCTCGCGTTGCAGGGAGTTTTGTGGCAGTCAACTGCGGCGCGATCCCCCGAGACCTTTTTGAGTCAGAGTTTTTTGGGCATAAGAAAGGGGCTTTTACTGGGGCCCACCGGGATCATGCTGGTTACTTTGAGCAGGCCAACGGGGGCACGCTTTTTCTGGACGAAATAGGCGAAATGCCACTTGATGCGCAGGTGAAGATTCTTCGAGTATTGAATGACGGCATGTTGAGGCGGCTTGGGGATGGGCAAGAGAGGTCGATTGACGTCAGGATAATTGGTGCTACCAATCGCAGTCTCCTGTCGGAGATTGCTGTAGGGCGATTTCGTGAAGATCTTTTTTATCGACTAGCCGTTATTGTGCTCGGGCTTCCACCGCTCAGGGAGAGGCATGGAGATCTCAGCCTTCTTCTGGATGCAATCCTGGGGCAGGTCAACAAGAAGTTGTCTGACGGTCCAGACTACAGTCATAAGAAATTTTCTGTAAATGCAAGAAATATTATGATTCGGCATGGTTGGCCCGGAAACGCAAGGGAGATGTTTAACACAATTATGCGCATCTGCGTCTGGTGTCAGGGCAAAACGATAAAAGAAGAAGATGTTCGCCAAGCACTTCTTCCTAGCCCTCAGAAACAGAATGCTGATATGCTGCAAAAACCTTTGGGGGAGGGGTTCAAACTTCAGGAATTACAGGCTTTTTTGTCTTCACATTACATCCAAAGAGCCCTAAAAGAGTCGGGCGGCAATAAGAGCAAAGCCGCAACCTTGCTGGGGCTCAAAAACTATCAAACCCTCAACAATTGGATCGAAAAATATGGTCTTGATTGTTGATTGGCACAGCCGTTGCTCAAAAGGGTCTGCAAGAGAGGGAAATGCGAATGGCAAGAAATGAACGGACAACTTGTAAGGATCTGATTGAACCCGTCCTGACCCGAGTCGGGTGGGACTGGGAAGAACAGCTCCACATAGGCCCAGGACGGGTTAATATTACCGGCGAGAGCATGTACGATGAGTCGCAGGCGATCATTGCTGATTACCTGCTCCGTCACCGCGGCATTCCGCTGGCAATATTGGAGGCCAAGGCCGAAACTGAGTCCGCTGCCGATGGTATGCAGCAGGCGTCTCGGTATGCACGGCGCTTGATGATCCGCTTTTCCCTTGCCAGTAACGGTGCGGATTGGATTCTTACCGATAATGACTCCGGTGATTTCGAGACATTTTCTGCTCCACCCAGTCCCGAAGACATTATCAGGCGATTGGGTGTAGAGGTCGATTGGGACCGCTGGGGCGAAACCTTCACAGCCGGCTATCACGTCGATCAGGTTACCCGTAAAAATGTACGCCCCTACCAGGAAATGGCTATCTCAAAAGCACTCTGGAGTTTTGCTCAGGGAGACGACAGAGCCTTACTTCTGATGGCCACCGGCACCGGCAAAACCTTCACCGTGTTCCAGCTAATCTGGAAGATGATGAATGGCGATGCTCTGCCCAAGCAGCATGTATTGTTTCTGACCGACCGCAACAGCCTTAAGGGCCAGGCATTCAGAGCTTTTCAGGCATTTGGTGCATCTGAGCGTGTAGCCATCGATAAAGAAACTGTCGCCAAAGGCAACCACTTGGTGGGCAAGATCTTTTTTGCCAACTACCAGACTCTTGATGAAGAACTGGATGGCAAGAAGGTCTATGAGCACTATGATCCCGATTTTTTTGATCTGGTCGTTATCGACGAATGCCATCGCTCCGGCTTCGGCGACTGGTTCGGTGTTTTTGAGCACTTCGAGAGTGCTCTCCAGCTCGGCCTTACCGCTACGCCACGAGAACTTGAAGAGGTTAAGCGCGAACTCTCCAGTGAAGAGCAGCGTCGCGATACCTATCACTATTTCGGTGATCCGATCTATACCTACAGCCTCAAACAAGCCGTAGAGGATGGTTTTTTAGTTCCCTACCTGCTTGAAGAGCGCATCACCAATGTCGATGAAGAAGGATTCGTCGGTCCTGATGGGAAGCACTACAAAACCCAGAATTTTGAGCGCGAAATCCGCATGCCGGATCGTACCAAAGCCATAGCCAGTGACCTGTGGGAAACCCTGGGTAAATACGGTTTGCGCGATGAAAAAACCATTGTCTTTTGCGTGGACGATACACATGCCGCCTTCATGGCTGCCGAGCTTCGTCGCCTTTCCGGAGATCCGGATTTCGCTGCACGCATTACCCGTGCCGAGCGCAACAGCCATCAACTAGAACGCAACTTTGCCATCGTTGGGCCAAGCAAGCCACGAGTGGCCGTTACCGTTGACCTGTTGACCACCGGCTTCGATGCCCCAGACGTGAAAAATGTGGTTTTCGTCCGGCCGTTGCGCAGTGCCATCCTTTACAAGCAGATGAAGGGGCGCGGAACACGCCTGTGTGAAGACATCAACAAGCGCTACTTTACGATCTTTGACTATTCAGGAGCCAGCCTGCTTGAAGATGCCGAATTTGATGGACATCCCGCCAATCAGCAGAAGCCCAAAAAGCCATCCAAGCCGAAGAAGACGACGAAACAGCCAGAAACCAAACTTGTCGGTGAGGGGATCTCGGTCATTATCTCGGATACCAACCGCTATGTCTGTCTGGCGGATGGAAGCAAGATCCCATTTGAGGAATATACCGATCAATCCCGTGAGTTCATTCAGAGCATCACCACCAAGAATCTCGATGAACTGCTTGGTATCTGGATTGATAAAAATGGCCGTCAGGACCTGCGAGAAGAATTGCGCGATCATGACATTTACCCCTCGGCTTTCCGCCACTACCTTGATCTGCCGAACACTGACGATGTCGACATCCTCGCTAAAATTGGCTTCGATCTGGTGCGGGTTCCGACCCGCCATCAGCGGGTGGATCGTATCTGGGATGAAGACATTCAATGGCTGGACTCGGAACTTGGCATCGTCGTTCCTGGTCGCGATGCCGACCGGTTTGACGGGAACCACCTGAAATATAATTTTTGGCAGACCGCTCTCGACCACTATGGTTTGTACGGAATCGATGACCTTGAGAAAGCCCGCACCTATGGTGCCCCGCAGTTCGCCGAGCAGTTCGGCAGCTTTCAAAACCTCACAGCCAAATATGGCGGGGCGCCTCAGCTTAAAGCTGACCTGGAAGCCGTCAAAAAACACCTTTACGTTTCAATGACAGTTTAAGGATAAGAACCCAAATGAACAAAATAATCGATAACCGTCGTCAAGAAGTTCAACAAATCGTCAAAAACGCCTGCGACGAACTTAACGTTGCCGGAGTTGACGCCCGCAATTATGTCGAGCAGCTCGCCTGGCTTTTCTTTCTCAAAGCTTTCGATGAGGCCGAGTCACGCCGCGAAGAAGAAGCGGCCTTCGATGATGGCTGCTACGAGAGGCGTCTTAGTGGCGAATTTGCTTGGCCGGAATGGACCAAGCGTAACCCGGATGACATGCTGGAGTTCGTTCAGGGTAAGCTCTGGACCAAGCTGACTAGCCCCGACCCCAAAAAAGGATTGGGGGATGACCTGCTGGCCCAGCGGTTCCGGCGCATTTTTGACAATGTCCGTAACTACTGTCGTCAGGGGGTCACCTTTGCCCGCGTTGTAGGGCAGGTCAACAAGCTCCACTTCGCCGACGATACCGACGTTCACGTTTTGTCGGAAATCTATGAAGATCTCCTCAAGCGCGTTGCCGCGGACTCGGCCGGTTATGCAGGTGAATTCTACACTCAGCGTCACGTCATCCGTGCCATGGTCCATGTGACTCAGCCTAAAGCTGGAGAGCGGGTTTATGATCCCGGATTTGGCACCGCAGGCTTTTTGGGCGAAGCGGCCGATTATATTCGCGCTCACGGCAATCTGTCCGGCAAGCAGCTCGATGAATTACAGAAGCAGACCTTCTACGGCATCGAATTGAAACCCCTGACATACCTGCTCGGTACTATGAACATGATTCTCCACGGAATCGAAGGTGCTAACCTGGAACTTGGCGACACCCTTGAACTCCACAGCCAGAACGTGAGCGAAAAGGACAAGTACGACGTTATCCTGTCCAATCCTCCCTATGGTGGCAAGATGGCTCAGTCGCTGCAAACCAACTTCCGAGTGAAGTCGAGCGCCACCGAGTGCTTGTTTGTTCAGCACATTATGGCCAATCTCGCTAAAAGCGGGCGTGCTGCGGTGGTGATTCCAGAAGGTGTGCTGTTCCGAGGCGGCCCCGACCAGAAGGTGCGGCAGGAACTGCTCGAACGTTTCAACGTCCATACCGTTCTGTCGCTTCCGGCGGGCTGTTTTTTACCCTATACGGGCGTTAAAACCAATATCATTTTCTTTGATCGCCCTAAAACCGATCCTAGTGGGGAGATGGCAACAAAGAATGTCTGGTTTTACGAACTGACTAACGATGGTTTTGAGTTAAAGCAAACCAGAAAACCGATTGAAGGCAATCAGTTTCCGGATTTCTTGGACAAGTGGGGTGAGTATATCGAGGGCGAAAATTCTTGGATTGTTTCAATCGAAGATATTGCCGAGCGGGGCTACGATCTTACAGCAAAAAATCCAAATCGCAAGGACGACTATGAGCACCGTCCCGCTTTGGAGCTGGTGCAGTCAATTAAGGCGAAAGAGGAACGGATTATGGATTTGCTCGGCGAACTCGAAGCGATTCTTGAGGACTGAAAATGTTCACTATGAGTAATGAGGTTTCTAGCTTTGAACTTAAACCACTCGGCGAATGCGTCGAGGTTCTAGATCGATTGCGTCGTCCAATCAATAACGATGAACGCCGTAATCGACAGGGAGATATACCGTATTACGGAGCAAACGGCCAGGTTGGAACAATCGACGAGTGGATATTTAATGAAGACCTTGTCCTGGTTGCCGAGGATGGCGGCTTTTTCAACGATCCAGTTCGTCCGATTTCATACCGCATTTCTGGAAAGTCATGGGTGAATAACCATGCACATGTTTTGCGACCCTTGAGCAATATGAACGTTGATTGGCTGAATTATTCAGTTGCTTTTCAAGATATTCGCCACATGATTAAAGGTTCAACGCTAAAAAAGCTGAATCAAAAAGAGTTGAAAAAGATTTTAGTGCCATGCCCGCCAATAGATGATCAAGTTCGTATTGTTGCCCGCATCAAGGGGGTGATGGAGCGGGTGGACGAAGTTCAAGGGCTTTATAAGGACTTGACTGCTGAAAGTAAAGTGCTGCCAGTGGCCAGTAAATATGATCTATGGAATGAATGCTCATCCGCATTTGCCATGACTCCACTCGGAGAAGCCGTAAGGTCGGCAAAGAATGGACTGTATAAACCCAAAAAGTTCCATGGTTCAGGCACTTTGCTTTTGCGGATGTTTAACATCCGGGATGGTGAAATGGACATTTCTCGATCCGAAAGGCTAGAGACAACTGAAAAGGAAACGTCCGATTTTGCCGTTCTAAATGGGGACATAATCGTCTCTAGAGTCAATAGCCGGGAGCTAGTAGGAAAGTCGGCACTCGTTCATGACTTAACCGAGCCTGCCGTTAATGAAGCAATGATTATTCGTCTGCGTATTGATAGCAAGAAGGCTGATGGTCGATTTCTCTCATGGCTCATGAATAGTCCGCAATTCCTTCATGACCTAAGGGGGCGGGCCAAGCATGCGATTGGGCAGTCGAGTATAAACCAGTCGGATTTGCTATCAACCTTACTTCCACTGCCATGCCTCGAAGTCCAACAGGAGATGATAAATATCAAGGAGCAATTTCTCCCCTTGGCCATTCAACTCCAAGATGAGATAGTAAAACAAGGACCGGCTATGGCGGGCCTTCAAGAAGCAATCCTCCGCAAAGCCTTCGCCGGAGAGCTGTAGCCCATGCCTCACGTATCGTCACAATCTCAGTTCTGGAAAGTCCTCGGCAACTTCAGGGCAAATTCTGAGTTTGGGTCGCATGAAATCGCCCCAAGGCTAGCAGCCCTGATATATTTGCGTTGGGCCGACTTTCAGGAAGCCGAGAAAGAAGCCATCGCGGCTTTTGATGACACCGATTATGAACCAGTTCTTCCCGCTGCAATGCATTGGCGAACCTGGCATTCCTATCCTCCTGAAAAGCTTCACGACCTTTTGTCCCATCAGCTACCCGCTAAGCTGGAAGCATTGGGAAATGTTCGGCATAAGCCCCTGGCCACTCATCTGCATCGTATGGCCGGTTCCGTTGCGCTATTTGGTTCGTTTAACCCGCGTTTCTTGGGACGTCTGGTTGACTGGCTAGCTGACCACCCCTTTGAAACTCCCGCAGATCGTTTAAAGCTCCTCAGCCTTTTCGATGAGTTTTTAAGTCAATCAATCAAGGGAACACAGGGTGGCGTTCGTGAAAGTCTGGACCCTAAATGGATCAGCCAATTGGTTGCGCTGCTGGGAGCACCTTCCTCAGGTGAGCGAATTTACGACCCATGTTTCGGCTCGGCGGGCTATCTGACAGCGGCCTGCGAACAAGTCACTGCCAAAAACGAACAAGGCTTTAGCCGCAGTGCTAGCCCACCGCTTTCCATAAGTGGCGTCGAGCTGAATGCCGATGCATTTATTATCGGCCTGACCCGACTCGCTCTCGCTGGAATCGACGATCCAAAGCTTGAACTTGGCAATAGCTTGGAACGGACCGCCTCCAATAATCCCAACAAGGAGGGGTTCGACTTGGTGCTGGCAAATCCCCCTTGGGGTATGCGTGTCAACGCCAACGGACTCGATCATTTTCCGGTAAAAACAAACGATGCCACTGGCTTGTTTATCCAACACTCCCTGTCGCAACTACGCCCAGATGGTCGGGCGGTTATTGTCGTTCCTCAGGGATTTCTCTTTCGAGGAGGGCAAGAGCAGAAACTGCGTCGTATTTTGCTTGAACAACACGCCGTTGAAGCTGTAATCCAATTGCCCGCAAATGCTTTTGCTCCATACACATCGGTCCGATCAAGCATTCTACTTTTACGCCGTAGTGGTCCGACAAAAAGCGTACGGATGGTCGATGCCGCGTCCTTTTTTGACGAAGGGCCGCGCAAAGAGCCAGCCATTCTTCGTAAAGATATGGCGAATGAGCTGGTAAGGCGAGTTCGTAGCCCACAACTTGCTAATAATTGTTGGGATGCCTCCATTGATGAGCTTGAAGAAGCAGAGTGGGATCTTTCGCCCCGTAACCGTGGCCAAAGTGGCCTTGAAAGTGTTCTAGAGTCCCTACGAGTTGAGACAAAGATAACCAAGCTGAGTGAATGCTGCCTGATAGTTTCTGGCCGCGCAATCAAGTCGTCAGAGCTGACTGATAATCCGCGAAGTGACATATCCCTTCCATACATCCGGATCAAGGACATTCACCGAGGACAGGCTGCAAAAGGGTCTTCATGGCTAAAAGCTGACTTTGCTCAAGAGATTGATCCGAAGTGGAAGCTTAAAGCCGGAGATGTTCTTGTCTCAAAGTCAGGGACTATCGGCAAAGTCGGTATGGTACGCAATGGTGCAGTAGGAGCTATTGCGGCAAGTGGTTTGTTCATTCTTCGTCCTGATCCAGGAAAGATCGATCCATACTACTTATCGGCATACCTGAACAGTGCCGAGTGTCGCGCTTGGCTTGAAAGCAAAACACGTGGGGCCGTCATCAATCACCTTTCAAAAAAGGTTGTCGATGAACTCCTTGTCCCTCTCCCCCCTCTGCAGATTCAGAAGCGCGTCGCTGAAAGTCACCTTGAGCACCAAACGGATGCACTGGCCTTCCTTTCCCAGCTATTGCTGGAAAAAGAAGGGGACCCAATCGTTAAGTGGATAGATGACGCACTCTTTTTTCTCAAGGAAGATTCCTCATCGAAACCCCATGACCTTATGCCTCTTCTGGTTGCTCTTGGTAGTGCCTTCAATAAAAAAAGCAATTTAGCTTCCCGGAACATTTCTGAACATCCCCTCTCTGTCTGGGTCCAATCTTTGGACAAAGTTTCTCAAATATTGAATGGCACAAATGGAGTTCCTCTCGGGCCTACATATTTTTCATTGCTTCAACAAACGTATGTGGCTCTCAAAGAGTCTTTAAATGATATCAAGGGGCACATGCCCGCGGACAACCGCGCACGGGAATTGTCTAAGTTTTTTGATGGTCGAATCCAGGCTGCGATTGCCTGGCTGGTTGAAGATATCAACGTGACCGTAAGTTGCGATACCTTAGCACTCTTCCGTGGAGACCATGAATCGATTGAAATTGTAATTGCAAACGAAAGTCCTCTTCCCGTACGCAATTTTTCTTTCAAGACAACACCAGATTGGGGCAGTGAAGAAATTGGCTACCTGGCTGAGAGATCTGAAAAGACAGTTCAGATTAGCGGAAAAGTACCCAATGAATGCGAATCATTCTCACTGTTTTTCGAACTTCAATACGTGTCAATGGATGGTCGACAGCTAGAGGGCGTGGTTGAGTTACCGTTTGAGTTGGGGGCAAGGCACTATGTCGAAAGAGAAGCTGCTCCTGATATGGGGGCTAGTCCGTATGTCTGCGGGGCGCCGATTACACCCAAACGAAGTGATGTTTTTTTTGGACGTGATGAGCTACTGGAAAGCATTAGACGGCAGATCAGGTTGACGGGTAACGTCGTTCTTTTGGAGGGAAACCGTCGCGCAGGGAAAACCTCTATTCTTTCGCACCTTTCCGGCAAAAATGGTGTCGAAGGATGGCTCGGAGTATACAGTAGTTTGCAGGGGGCTGCGGGGAGTGAAGACGGTGTAGGAGTGCCGACCGTTGAAGTGTTCAGAAGCATCGCGAGATCAATCGCAAAAACTACTTATGAACTTGGCCTTGATACTCCTTTGCCAAACGGAGAAATGCTACCTGCCGACAAAAAACCTCTAGCGCTACCAAAAGCTTGCCGCGAGGGGATATCGGCGGAGCCATTTGTCGAATTTGAATCCTACCTCAATGTCATACTTGATTTGTTGGAGGAACAGAATCTGGGCTTATTATTGATGCTCGATGAGTTCGATAAGCTCCAGGAAGGAATCGAAAATGGAGTCACTTCTTCGCAAGTGCCAGAAAATTTTCGTTATTTAGTTCAGACATATCCTCGCTTTTCGGCGATTCTCACGGGCTCGCGGCGCCTAAAACGATTACGGGAAGAATACTGGTCAGCCCTATATGGTCTCGGAACTCGGATTGGCGTCACCTCCCTTGATGCATCAGCGGCAGAGCGTCTGATTACGGAACCAGTCAAAGACCGACTGACTTATTCCCGAGAATCAATAAAACGGGCCATTTATCTCACTTCTGGCCAACCATTTTTGCTGCAATGCTTGTGCAATCGTATTTTCGAAATGTCCGCACAGCTCAAAACGCGTTCAATTACTCTGAACATTGTAAATCGTTCAGGCTTGTCGTTGGTCGAAGACAATGAGCATTTTGCCAGTCTATGGGACTACGCAGGATCAGACCGGCGACGCTTTCTTTTGGCCCTTTGTCATAAAGAAGCTGCAGGACCAGACCCGCTGCGTCTTGGGGTCATCCAAGAGCGGTTGCTGAATGCCGGTATTGAGGTGAGTGACGATGATATCATTTCCGATCTCGAATATTTACAAGAGTTGGAATTGATTGAGTGGGCTGGAGAATCCACTGGCAAGTATTACAGGCTCGCCATCCCGCTGATGGGCGTTTGGATTGATAAACAACGTGATATGGATGTGGTGTTGTCCAGGGCAAAGATCGAATCGGAGGGGTCGCATGATTGAAAATCAATTTCCCATTTGTACGCCAGAAATTCCCCCCATGTTGGGGCGCGACCAAGTTATGCATCGCCTGGTCGCTGAACTTACGAAGGTTAGCCCGAGCCATCTCTCGGTAGTTGGGGCCAGGTTCTCGGGCAAGAGCGTAATTTTAAAAGAATTAGCCAAAAGAATGCGTGCAGATGGGACACCGTACTGTGCTGTCATTGAATGGGACCTTGGTCACAAGACTCCAAAATCCGAACAGGAATTTATCAGTTCGTTATGCAGCCGCGTAGGGGAAGGGCTCAAGGATGCAGGTCAAGATGAATACGGAGACTATCTTCTTTCTGTGGAAGATGACCATTATGCGGAGCTAAGCAATGTCGTTGACTCTATAAATGGAGAAAACCTGAAGTTTCTTATGGTTTGGGACGGATTTGACAAGCCGCTGTCTGGAGGCAATCTAGGGAGAAACCTTTGGGACAACATGCGAGAGCTTTGTTTGAAGGACGCAGTCCGATTGGTTACAGCTACTCGTCGACAGTTGCATGATCTTATCCGAGATGAGAAATCGGTAACAAGTGATTTCTGGAACATTTTCAACGGCATCATCAGAGTCGCACCCTTTGATGACGCAGACATCGATTCAACCCTTCAGAGCCTTGGCTCCTACAGTTTTCAAAGTGGAGCAAAGACAGAGCTTAATAACTGGTCAGGAGGGAATCCACCTTTATTGTTGGCGCTACTTAATGGCATCTGCTCCCAAAAAACATCTGGGAAAATAGATAACAATGACATTAACAGGGCTGCTGAGTACGCATTGCCACAAGTCGAGCCAATCCTGAAGACACTTTGGGCGGATTGCTCCCCTGAGGCTCAAGATCTTTATGCTGCATTGGTAGAGAATGGGAACTTGGCTCTGGCTGATACTGGGAAGGAAGAGGATCAAGAACTTGCCGAGAAGGGCTTTGTTTCAGTAAAGGGGCAGAGGGTTACAGCTTCTTGCCGTTTGCTAGAAAGAAGCATTCATGGTGCAGGGCCAGACGCCGGCAGCATGGCACGCCTATTTGGTAGCTGGGACAGCTATCTGGCTAATATTCGAGCATTGTTGGAGCGCCGTCTGTCACACATCGCCAGATTTGATGAGCGTCTATTTCGTCTGGTCGCTCGTGCCATAGAGGACATCCCAGCGTATCCAGATGACTGCCTTAATAACTTGAACGGAATCAGAGAACGTGCACTAAATATTATTTGGCAGAGAGAATTTGGGTCCTCACTTGTTGTGCCACCTGAAGTAATTAGCTATTGGACCGAACCTGCTCGAAGCGGACTGCGGTTGATAAAGGATATGATGGACAGAAATTCCTGGGAAATCCCTGGAGACCTTGGGTTGCAGTTACGAATGCTTCAACTGCTCACGGGTAGCTATAATGGTTTTGCTCCTAAGGCTAAAAGAACAACAAAAGATACATATGTTCTGCTTAATGCAATTCATAGTTATCGAAATCGAAATCAACATGCTGATGGGCAGGATATAGATTTGGGGGTTGCTGTGGCGGCAATGATGACATGCATAGAGCTTCTTGCGTGTCTGGCTAGAGAACAGCCGCAGACCTAGTAATTATTTTAATCTTTTTGCACAGACATGTTCTTTGCGATCCAAAGGGAAGATGTCTCTTCGTTCGCGATACCTCGTCTACTGGCTTGAATTCGGTGGATTGAAGATATCCTCTAATGCAGAAACTACCTAGGTGCCCGAGCGCCGTTCAATCAGAATTGTCTTCCGGTTACCGAAGGAGTAGGTAGGTGTTGCTTCAGAGAAAAACGAAGGCCACCCCATCAGTTTGGGTGGCCTTTTGCATGTTTGAAATATGTCGTTGAAAAACGCTCGGCTTTTACGCCTATATCACGGGGGATGTGTTCTGCTCTCTCCGAGCAGAACACCAGAAGGCCCCAAAGGGGGGAACCGTCGAGCCCGCTAACTCAATTGGGTTAATTCTCCATTTCCGACTGAGGCAAAACGATACTTAATATCGCTATTAAGAGAGACAGTCGAATGCCCTTTTTTGTTTCTCCATATTGCTGAATGCCTCAAGCTCAAGGGTGTATAGTTAGGTGTGGCTGTTTGCGTTGAATTGGGGTTTGTCTCTCGTCTTAGACACCTATTTTAGAGTCTTCAGTGTCAGAATGGATAACGGTTTGCAGGTCGGCAATATGTGTTTTAGTGAAGTAAATGCTAGCATTTTTGTTAGCAAGGGTAATGTCTACATGATTGTTATTAGATTCAAAGAGGGAAGTTTTAATTGTTTCTATAGAACCATTAGCATGTTGGAACATAGCGGCATGGTTTGGACACAATGCTATATAGTTCTGTGGATATCTTTTTTTAAGTTCTGGTAGCAATTCCACCTTTTCAAAATAGTAACTGTCATCATGAAGCTTGAATGGCAATTCCTTTTTGCACACCTGGCAGATCGTCCGGTCGTTGTCATCGGTGTACTGCTGGCGAAGATACTGGTCAGCTTCTTTTTTTATCTCTCCTTGACCGATCGAAACGGTTCGTGTGCGTTGTTCCTTAGTGCGCTCCGGCGCACCCGCGGCCTGTTCCCCAAGTCGCTTAGCTCGGCGTTCAGGGTGTTGGGGTTCATGCTCAGGCAAGTCGGACACATTTCGACTATGATATTCCGCCTTGAAACTCTGTCGCTCCTCTTCGGAAAGACCGACAAACCATTTGGCATCTTCGATTGAATCGGGGTCATCAGTTCCAAGAACATCCTTCGCAACAGCTCGTTTTTTGATATGTTCTTCTGTTTGCTGGCGGATTTTTGCTCCAAAGCCTAATGCCTTGAGCCATTCATAGTCCTCATCGTAAGGAAACCCTTTCGGTAGCTTTTCACGATATGCATTTTCTGGAGTAACAAATTCTTCATTTCCTTGGGGTACCCAGCGCATTCGCCTTAATATCAAAACTAACGAAGATGGCTGTTCTCGAATGCGATACTGTTGGTTCGGTCTGAACTGTGCCTTCAGTATATTAGGGATAGCATTTACCATTGTTTTCCATAATAATCTTGATAAATTTTCTGAAGGATCTACCAGTAATTCCTCCAGATATTGAATCATCCAATCATTGTCAATGGCCGTGCTAGTCCATCTGACATAAGGTTGATAGTAGTCTTGACGAAGAACATCTTTAGATGTGTGCTTGTTGGTGGATTGTTGGAAAATAAGTAACTTATGCTGTACTCGGACTGCTTGAGCAAATCTTCCTATTCTTTCAATGTCGATTCCGGAGTCCTGATAGCTATTCGCCAATGCAGAGCGTAGCCCTTTTTCGCCTATTACCTTATAATAAGAGGAAAGGCCTGTGTTTTTAAAAGGTTTGTCTAAGTAGAGCTTTCTCGGCTGGCACCATTTGTGATTTTTTTGTCTGAAAATGTATTTATTTGTAAATAAGTCCGCCCTGTTAGGCTCTTTTTCAACGAGTTCAATGAATCTTTTCAGGTCAGTGAAATAGGTTTTTTCTTGAATAAAACAATTTTCTGTTGAATAGCGTTGGTCGAGTATTGACTCTATTTTTTCAACCTCTCCAATCTCTCGAACACCAATTGATTTGAGAAATTTTTTAGAGTTAGATTGCTGAGTTTTGCTTTTGCCTGAGGAATAGACTTCAGGGTCAACACAAGGAAAAATTTCATCAGGAACCATTCCATCCGTTACGAAATAACTCTTATATCCCACACCGTAGCTGCCATCGGTTAGACGAACTATTTTAACATCATTCAACCTGTCAAGAAAATCTTCACCTGCCTCTTGTTCCCTGTAAAGCATCGCATAAAAATGCTGGTGCCATTCCATAGGTTTTTTTCTAATCCAATCCATAAAATTTTCATCAACTTCGGCCCATTCCTCTCCGTATGCCCTATCCTCTAATAAGTCTACAAACTGCTCAATATTCCACTCGGTGATTGCTAGGGCCGATATAAAGCGGTCTTGAAAGCTGTTTTTTTGAGATGCAGTGATTGCCCACTGTGGTGGCACTGCGCCATAGTCAATCAGAAACTCAAGGTCCTGCTCTGACAATAGTGACTTGAGAGATAGCTTCGCTTGAACTAAGTGTTTGGCCTGAGAGTGGGTTTTAGAATAGGTTGGTGTTACCGGCTCGTTTATCATCTCCGTGATGATAGCCTCACGGATTGGTTGATACCGTTTAGGTAAAACGTCCTGCTGGTTAGGAAGAACCCCAAGGAAGTCTCCCGTCAGCATCTCCAAATCACGTATCGAGTGCAGCGAGGCTGCGGCAAGCGCAGCGAGTTGAAAAAATAACGGCTCGTTTGCGGGGGTCTCCTTGACACTGGCACGGCTGAGTTCTGGGACAAACGGGGCATGGAGATGAAAACGTAACCCTGAGACCTCTTTTTCTGCAGGAAAAAATACAGCGACTCGCCCGGGATTTGCTTGGACTATTTTTAGTTGCATGAAGAGAGGTTTCTTGGCCTCAAACTCAGTAATATTTGGCAAAAAATCGAGTTCAAAGGCAATGGTTACATTCTGTTTTTCCAAACCATCAACAGGGTTGCAGAAACGTAGGAAATGGGAAGCCCTCGTTTTTTTGCCATCGACCTGCTTCAGCACCTCAATATGGTTTAGTGAGTGTTCAATCCGCAATACCTCCCCAGCCGGCTTGCCTCTTACCTGCCAGCGGATTGATTCTAGATCCGAGAGGAACAAGAGGGCCGTCTCGGCCAATTCCTCAAGCCCTTCCTTGATCTCCTCATACGCATTTTGAGGCGCTTTTTTGGGATTGTTAAAAGGAAATTCGAAACACGTCTTATCGCCCACCCCCGAGTTCGTTTCCAGGGCAGCGGGCAGGACCAGTTCGGTTATTTCGAAAGAGAATGTGGGAGACCAGATTCGGGGGGTTTCCGAGTATGCAAAAACCGCCTTAAATCCGACACCGAATCTGCCGATTTTATCGTTATCGGCCGCTTTGGTCCCTTCCCCGATATCCGTAATCGCATATATGTCCGGGGGCTCAAATGGGCGGCCATTGTGCTCAAAGAAGAGACCATTTTCTTCCAAGCGAAAAGTGGTCTCTGTCGCCCCAGTATCTTCAGCATTTTGCAGAAGCTCGTAAATGAAATGAGCACTATCGGGGTAAAGGTCCTCAACAATTCTACGGATACCTTTGTGTTTCTTCAGGACTCTGGCTAAATCCACCCTTTCGCCTCGAATCTCATCAATGATGCTCATGACTGCCCCCCCCCCACAATTTCCAAAGTTCCGAACACCGCGGGTACTGCCAAAATGTCAGCTCGTTCGGCGGCCTGCTGAACCTGTTCCATGTGACGTGAAAAGTCAGCATTGGCGCGAGCAAGTTCCCCTTCTTTCATCAGCCGAATCTTGTCGTTTGTGGCTACCGCTAGCTGATCCCCTATGGCCTTGCATCGTGCTTGATGACTTACCGTCAGACTTTGTGCCCGCAGTTCCACGATTTGACGATTTTCTGCAATATGATTGCCGCGTGCTTCCGTCCACTTGAGGTGGTGTCGCATGTCTAGAGTATCGCGCTCGGAAATGCTCAGTGGGCTATGTTTTCTATTGTCTGAACCCATTTGGAGAAGCGTGAGCAGGGCATTTTCTATTTCTTGCCTTGCGGCTACAGCGATGAGTGTTTCGTCAGATTTAACGCCCTGCTTCTTCCAACGGTAGATGGCAAAATGATGCTCCCCTGGTGGAAGGTCGGTGTGTTGGACCGAAATTGCAACATCTACCGGGTCATCAAGCCTCAGGCAATGCGCGGCTTGCCTCACTAGGGGGTGAGCCACAGATAGGTGTATAGCTTTGGGGTTCTCTGCTGCTACCTCTTGGTCGAACGTTATCGAGATCGTCGGGTGGGCCCCCTTCAGCCACTTTTCCCATTCCCTGGCCATGGGCTCATTGGAGCGCTTCAGTTTTTTGTAGTCGGCAAGTAGTTTGTTGCGTGCTTGCTGGCTTATACGCAAAGTCTTCAGAGGTTTTTCTCCAAGCAAATGTTCGACCTCTTCTTCAAGCCGCTCCGCAAGATATGTGCGCACGCAGCCCTGTATGGCTTCTTGTGAAAGCCAGAAGGTTTCCGCGGCTTCAATTTCCTCTTGCCAAGTCTGTTTCGGTACATTTAAGCCAAAGAGTTCGGCCTGTTTGGTTTCAAGCTCTTGCTCTTCGCGCACCTGTCGGATTCCGTTGTCAGCAAGCTGCTTTAATCGCTGCTCACGCTCTTCTGTGGTCAAAACGAAACTATCTGCTATGTCATGTATTTTTTGAGTGATCTCCCCTAGGATTTCTTCGCTGCCACCGACAGCATGCTGAAATACACCAATTCGCCACAGGCAGCGCCCGTAGATGTCGGCATCGACTGTTCCGGGGGTGACGAAGTTGATAATGGCGACCGTCTCGCTCTGTTGCCCATATCGGTCAATACGGCCAATCCTTTGTTCAATTCGCATCGGGTTCCAAGGTAGGTCGTAGTTGACCAGGAAATCACAGAACTGAAAATCGAGACCCTCACAGCCGACTTCAGACGAAAGCAAGATGTCAATCGCCTCATCATGCTCTTTGGGCAATGCAAACCGGCGCCGCAGTTCAGCACGCTCGTCATCCGGCACGTTGCCGTGGATCAACCCATAGCGTAACCCTGTCTTTTCGGTGTGCACCGCAAGATAGGCCAGAGTATGTCGGAATGTGCTAAAGACCAGGGCTTTGTTGTTTTCCAGTTTGCTTTTGTCGACCAGTATCTCCATAAAGGCTTCGATCTTAGGGTCATACGGTTCCAGATGACGTGCCTTTTCCAGCAAATCTTCCACGTCAGAGCGAACCTCGCTGACAAAGCCTAAATCAATATCGGTATCGTTGTCGCTAGCCTCCATCGACTCAATCTGATCCAATTTGCCGACCAAAAGGTCTTGGAGCATCGGCGCCAACCCGTAAAGGCAGCTCGCAGCTTGTCGACGGATGGTAGTCATCATAAATTTCACATTCTTTTGGCCGTGGCAGAAGGTCAGAATGCGTGCGACTATGTCCAACAACTCATTGTGGAGTTCCTTTTGGTCCGAGGTGAAGTCAACAGTAACGGTTTCTGGCTTTCGGGTGGTGAACTCGCCGATGTCGCGGCGTCGCGTTCTGTTGATCAGCGGGCTGAAGGTGTAGAGAGACTCGATGGCGTGGGTGAGTTCAACCCGCTCTTTATCGCCAAGGTCGTCCTCCCCCAATTTGTCATAGACATTCTGAAAAGTGGGTGACTCACGCAGGAACAGTCTGCCCCATTCCGTCTGAGCGACATCATCCAGACAGCCGCGAGCATCATGCTGCCAACCATCTTGTCCTGTTCGGCAATGCTGAACCGCCTGATTGATCAGCCCGTTTGGCTCAGCCATCTGCCTGAAACTAGCATGGTCGATGATCAGGTCTGGGCGAAGGACATTCAGCAGGGTGAACAAATCCGAACTGCCAAGTTGAACCGGTGTCGCCGTGAGCAGCAGTACGGCCTGGGCATGGTCGCAGAAATACCGAACCCCTTGATGTAAAAAGGTGTCTGAGTTTCTGATGTGGTGCGCTTCGTCCACGATCACCAGATCGAACTTTGGGGGCGGTTCAAGGCTTAATAGCCCCTGGTCTCTTTTCTTTTTCCGGCCCTCTGGCCCAAAGACGAGCTTGGAGTCGAACAGGGAAAACGGGAGGATGGCTTTTGAATACTGATCCGGCCATTCCCCATCCAGATGTGTTTCGTTTAGGCAGTGGCGCAACAACGGACCGTCCAAGGCTGTGAAGTTTTCATCGAAGCGCTTCATTTCATTGGCCCACTTGCGCTCCGCCACCAGAGCCTTTGGGCAGATCACTAGCACAGAACTGAGTTCCATTCGGGCCCGCAACTCCTTGATAATCAGACCGGCCTCGATGGTCTTTCCCACCCCGACTTCATCTGCTATCAGCAGGCGAGGTCGATCAGACCGGATTAGCTTCATTACGGGCCTGTACTGATAGGGGACGAATTGAACGCGTCCCGAGCGGAGAGAAAAAAGATTTGTTGTGCTTGGTGAAAGAATTTGTAGGCTGGTCAAATGGGCCTGGAGTTGTTTGACGGTAAGGATCTTGTGTTCTTCAGAGGCCTCCACCGGGGTGAGCAACTGACTCTCATAATATGTGGTTTTAGAGTTGTTGTGAAAAACACTATAGCGGCATTCCCCGCCCCCTGGGATTATCTCAAGCACTGGCATCAGCTCGGAAGGGTTTGATCGTAATGCGACCAGGTCGCCCACCTTGAATAGGGAGGCCGGCTTTGCACTCATTTGCTCGGATGCGCTCACGGGTGTCATTTTCGATTCAGGAGCAATGGCAACAACTTGTTGAAGCGATGACGCAGATGGTTCTGGTGTCACCGAACAGATCGAATCTGCCATCGCAGCTACCGCTTCAGACTTGGTTGCTTCCACCGTGTCGATAGCAACCTGTCCAGCCCCCAACATTCCCATCAAACGTCCCAGGGTGTCGGCATCACGGTAAATCTCACTTGCCGGCATCGTTTCTGCCGAGAGATGGGCCCATTTGTTGCGCACGGTTTGCAACTCTTTCAACCACGTCCGCCCTTCTCGTGGCAAGTTAAGGGTGTTGGATAATTCAAACCAGTTCTGATCCATAATCCGCAGCAGTGCTGCGAAATCAAGTTCCTGTAGAGTCTTGAACCCGCGATTTTCAACCATTCGCTGCTGCTGGAAACTAAGGCGTCCAACAACATGTTTATTCCACCAGTCATCGGCCAATTCTGGTAATTGCACTGAAAGATATTGAGATAGTTCGACCGTGGCCATGTGAAGAAGGTTGTTCATAAATTTTAATCCCATTTTTCAATATGGTTTTTAAGAGTTTGAGCACTATGAAGGCGATTTATGGATTATTGAATTAACATATGGTCGTTGTGTTCGCTTTGGTTGGAATATTTTGTTATGCAAACAGGCTATTTTTGATTATCTTTGCGCTCATCCTTTAGCCAAGGTAAAAACCTCGGACTGACAAAACAAAGAGCCATACTTACACCATATTTTCAATCTTATCTGCTACTGCGGTTAGCTGCGAGGAGTCCAATCCGCCGTTTTCATCATCGAAGGTCGTAAAAAGATTGACGCCTTCAACAAACCCATTTTTCTGGTACCAAGCTTTCTTCCACTCCCAGGAGCGCTGATAATCAACTCTGAAAAGCATCCCCAGGTGTTCCCAGATGATGAGGTCCCCGGCCGGATCAACGAATGAAAAATCGGGTCGCAGGCGTCCTGGTTCAGATGTCCCTTCCAGGACCCGTTCATACTCATAGTTCAAATTCATTTGGAAAAGTTTGTTGGCTATGACAAGTTCCGACTTACTGCGAACCATATGCCCTTTATCAGTACGGTGAATAAGATGGTCGGCGTAGGGTATCAAGTCTGACCGCTCCCTTACGGCGCCTTGCCCAACAAAAAGATTGGTATTGCGTCGGGCAGTTTCGGACTTTTCTGGTCTCGTCAGATCGTAGAGGGCGCTGACGTTGTCACCTTCGATCAATAGGATCAGTTTTTCCTTTGCCCTCGTCAATGCTGTGTACAGTAGTTCCCTTGAGACTAATGGACAATCTTTAGGGAGGACGACGAATACTTTTTGGAATTCACTGCCTTGGGATTTGTGGATGGTTAAGACGTATGCGAGTTCCAGAGGCCCTTTCCCCCTGGGGAAATCCTTACCTCTGTATCCAAAGGTTTTGTTGGGGCGTCCTGCAAAAGCAATGTTGAGGAATTTGCTCGTTCCTGTTGCTGCCATTCCGATTTCGCCATTGGCCAAGTATTCCTCGCCTTCATTTTGACCATCAAAAAACTTTCTCTTCTGGTTTCGTGTTTGGATTATCTTGTCCTTGCAAACAATTTCCTCGTCACTTAAGGAAACCTTCCCCCAGCCTTGACGCGAGTTAAGCAATTCCTTTTTTCGAAAATGTTGCTGAATCCAGCGGTTCAGGGCATAAACTCCATAATAGTGCCTTCGAACCGGTGAAAGAACCTGGAAATTCTCTGAGCCATCAGGAGAATCGAACGGTACCCATCCTTTTTCATCCAAACCGAGCGCAGCGTTAAATCCGTCAACGTCTTCGGCTCCATTCAGATCAAGGTACTTTTGGAATTGAGACAACATTGTAGCCCGCAACTCGTCGGGAGAATTCCAGAAGCAAATTTCAAGATCATTGAATGACGAGCCCAACTCCATTTCACTTAGAACCCTGTCAGAGTCCACCATCTGTGGCTCCCGAGAAAACCAGGATGCCAGGCGGAGGGTGTCCGAGGGGGCCCCCACCGCAGTGCGCACTTCCACGAAAAGACGCGCTAGGGAAGAGCCCAAAACTCTTGAATTGGGATCGTCTTCCAGCGCCATCTTTTCAAGATAACCAACAAGGTCCGCGAAGGGCCTTCCAACCCCGATAGGTGGTAACTGGTTAGGATCACCGACAAGGATCAACCTCTGGACATGTGCTAGGTCAAGTGCTTCGAAAACGGCCAAAAGGTCATCCATGGTAAGCATTGAACATTCATCTATGACCACCGTCTTTTCTTTTCGGTATTTCTCCTTGCCTGAGAAAAGAGGACGCTGCCGAATGCCATCAAAGCGGCCTAGGCCGTAAAGAAACTGCGCGATCGTCATGGCCTCAGCGTCGGCAGCCTTGCCGAGGCGTACCCTCGCTTTTCCGGTAGGAGCCAACAAAAGGATTCCATCTTGGACAAGATCCTCGCACCTCAAAAGGGCGCCAAGAACCGAGGTTTTTCCTGTGCCTGCCTTTCCTGTCAACGCACTGAGCTTATGGGTTGTCAGCCTTTCCAATGCGTAGGATTGTTCTTTTAATGCCTGGATGTGGCGATCGTTTTTTTCGTCAAATAAACTCTTGGACTCTTCAATGGATTTTTTGACCAAGGCCGTCCAGTCAGATTTTAGGGAAGGGAGTTCTTTTCTTGCCCTTGCCGCGAGGATTTTTCTAAGACTTTCCTCCCTTCTCTTCAGATCACAAAGCTGCAATGCGGCAACTCCGCTCTTAGTGGAATCTTTGCTCGGGATTTCAAGGATCACAATCTCGTCAGATAGAAACTCCCGATTGGCGAAAATCCAATCCTGACCTATGTGGAAGCCATTTCCCTGGTTTATCAATTCGAGGAGTTCAAGGGTTTCTGTAATGCTCAGCAAGGCATCGCCTTCGACTGCCGCCTGGGATAAAACAGTGACCAGGGCGGCCCGAATTCTTCTGGCATCGCCCAAAGATCCTATATGGGATGGTTCAGGAACCGGGTGTTTTGCCCGAATGGTATCTTCTGGGAGTAAGGCACGATCAACCGTACCCAGAGTAACAGGCGGCTCTTTGTCATCGCCCAAATCGCATTCAACAATGCGATAAGGGTTGCCAATAATTTCGGCGTCATTTACAGGCCGCTTTGTGGCCCTGTTCCGTTCGTGTTCATTGAACCAACGCTTGGTTTGTTTGGGCGAAAGGTCCATCCGGGAAAGGAGCAGAAACAGCTCTTTTCTCTCGTCGGAAAGGTTGATCCAGGTTTGCCGGACAGCTTTCAGGTCCGCCTCATAGGCAGGCTGGGGAGGCTTCATCTCTCCACGGATAATTTGGTCGATTTTCCCCCAAGGGTTTTCTTCGGAGGATAATGCCCCAGACGCCATAAGCTCTAGGTGAAGCGAGGTGCCAAGCCGCATACCCAATGCTTCGAGCGCAGATCCCGTACCCGGAAACGCCCCCCTGCTCTCCCAGATAGAGGCGATTTGCTGGTTGAGCCATTCTTCCCGTTGGGGCCAGGGGCCTTTTGCGATGCCATGTTCGCGAATTTTGCGGACCGCTTCTAAGCACTGAACGATGGTAGCCAACGCAATATCTGCTCGGGCAAGTTCTGCGGCATAAGAAAAGGAACGGATTTGGGTTGATTCGGGTACGATGGCGATTTCTTTTAGAAGGCGGCGACGACGTTCATCTTCTTCAGAATCGCCTGTCGGTTCGAGGTACTCATGGTAGGGCATGAGGAAACCATCGGTTCCCTCTGGCCTGATGGAGTGGCGGACAACCCGGTCCCAAAGAGGGTAGGTGCTGCTCTGGTCTGATTCGTATAATGTTGTCTGCCCAACGGAAAGGATGCGACCAACCCCGACGACCAACCTTGAAATCGACTCGTCAACGGGCTGCCCTTCTTTGCAGTAAAAAAAGACCAGGGAATGTTCGGGGGATATTCGACCGAACATGAGATCTAGCAAAGCCTCTTGGCGTTCGCGCCCAAAAACCCAGGGAGATGGGAATGGTGACACCTTGTCGGATGGCAGGGGGGTTGGCAGGCCTTCCTCTACGGTTTTTTGATGCTCTCGGAGCATCCAGCCGAAGGGAACGGAAAATGTGGCAAACCTCGGCACTTTTACCGTAGTTGGTTTGAGGTGACCATGGGTGTCCTTGGTTTTTTTGTTTTTACTATACGGGTGGCGAAATTCCCGTGACCATTCTTGGGAGTTCATAAAACCAGCCGATTCGGCGATGCATGAGGGTAAATCATTTTGGGACAGATCCGACCAAGAGCAGCCTTGTGCTTTGTCTTCTTTTGCGCCCTCACGCTCTCCCCTGATCCTGTCAAGGGATATGCAATATGAGTTATTGGATGGCTTAAGACATATTGTCCCGGTCCAATTGCTGTCGTGCCAGGCTACACGTTGTGTCAAATGAAACATCGCATTCCCTCCCGAAGTTTGAAAACAAATTGCAATGGCACTCTTTCACAAAGCTGAAAGCGGTTAGGGTTCGACTATTTTAGCTCCCAGCCGGGGCTGGCTCCTCTAGGGCGACACTTGGCTTCCACTGAGACCCGAAAAACGAGTAATCGAATTTCTTGTTGCGCACAAAACTCAAAAGCGCAAAACCACAAAAAAGCCCCACAGCAAATTGCCGTGGGGCTTCTCGTTAAATCACCCTGCCAGACCCATCATCAGGTCCGGGACGTCTCTTTGCCAGGAAAGCTGCTCCTCAATATCACTGCGTTGTCCGGCCAACCAGGTCAGGACCTGACTCACTGCATAGAGGTTTTTGGCTGCTTCCGAAGAGCCGGGAACAGCATCTAGGAATTCGACCTCTTTCTCTGAAGGCGGCAGTTTCTCCGTGAATGGGACGACATGCACATCCTTGCCTTTTCTGGCGATGTGAAATGCCCTGGTCGCGGCTTTGATGCCCCACTTTTTCGCAAGGGGGCCATCGACCCATTCGACTAGCTTTTGTTCCCCTAAAGGCGTCTTAACCCATCTTTGCAGGTTGTCTTTTTCTTTTATGGCTCGATCAATCCCGTCCTCAAGCAGTTCATACAAGCCCTCGACTTGCAGGCTCTGGGTATGCCTGCTTCGAAAATCGGTCCGGGCTGATCCAACGATCATTCCATTGCTGCACACGAACCGAATCCATCCCAAGACGGCTCTAAACTTGGTGCTTCCATCAACGGAATTGAAACACCCGAGCCTCAGCGCGAGGCGGTGACCGTCGCCAGGGTCAAGGCCATATTCTTCTGGAAACTGGAGATGCAGGCCGACGCGCTCTCCGTACTTTGTGATTGTCAAATCTGCCTTGACCTTCTCAGGGGCAATGCCAGCCTTTTTAATTGCCTCGATAGCCTTGTCGAGAACCTCTGCGTGCTGAACAAGTTGGTATTGTTTGGACACAACACCGACCGGGATTTCTTCGTCTCCCTCATTCAGGGGGGTCCGGACGATCACATCGAGGAAGGCGTTGCTTGGCAGGTCGTTGGCTCCATCGACCGAGACGGTCGAGAACGGGCGGCGGACAAAGGTAGGAAGGAGCCCCCGGATTTCTGTAATGGTTCCGAAGTGGTTCACTGTAGGCGAACCAAGCCATTTCAATTCCCTCTGCAGCAAGTCAGGAGATGCCATGTTTCCCCTCCTCTTTAATATTGAAATCCTCCCGTGTTAATTGCACAACTTGAACCGTGCTCCACGCCTTTCACCCGTTTGAACAACTTCGCCCTCAAGGGGCTTGGTGGAATCGAAGTCTTTTGTTCCGACGACCCTCCAACCAGCGGCCTTAAGCTTTGGGTCGATGATTTTGCGACGAGTCAACCAAGCAGAATTGGATGGGGATGCAGGCCCTCTTTTAACCATTCCTCCCCCTTGAAAAATTCGAGTGAAAAAGACAAGGGTTTAATATGACACGAATTTTTATCATTCTGAGCGCAGAAAAGCAAGAAAATGATGAAATGTTTATTAAGTGGCGACAGTCCTGGATCTCTCGAATGGGGTTCCAGGAAAAAGTCGAATTTTCGCGCGGTCGATTTTGGAATAAGCGCGTATTCGGCGTGGAAAATGGTGTGAGGGGTTAAGGAGCTTAAGCTTCTCAAGCACGGCCGAGACCGCGAACGCGCCGTCGGTCAGTGTCTGGAAGACCTGCGACGCCAAGGCAACTATGTCTTCCAAGATGTCCTGGGCGACGGGATTACCTGGACAATGTCATCATCGGCCCGAAGGGTCTGTTTAACGTCGAGACAAAAACGGTCAGCAAGCCTCGCTGTGAAGCCAAGATTGTTTACGATGGGGAAGAAGTGCGAATCCTCGGAGCGCGGCCCGATCGCAACCCTATTGTGCAGGCCAAGGCCCAATCCAATTGGCTCAAAGGGTTCTTGATAGAAGAGACGGCGAGGATGGTTGCTGTGCAATCAGTGGTACTCTATCCCGGGTGGTTTGTTCAGGGGCCTCAGAAACATGCAAACGCTGCCGTTTGGACATTGAGCCCCAAAGTGCTAAATGTCTTCATATCGAAACGCTCCTGCCAGCATCTCCGATGTGGACATCCAGCTCTTCAAGTCCTACCTTGGCCGTCGCATACGAAAGCCATCCTGAGGCCCCCCTCGTAAAGGTTGAACCTCACCTCCACTCCACCACAGTCGGGCTTGGCCATGTGTTTAAAATCAGGGATTTGGGTTACGCACTTAACTCCACCACCCCCTACATCTTGTGGTTACAGTGACAGCTCTCTAAACCCATCGATTTCGATGGATTTAGAGAAGGGCCCCTAGGGCCGAATGTGGGTGGAAGGGGTGGCGGAAAGCGCTAGGTCTCGCCGGCAAACCGCCTACCTTTCGTGGGTACAGTTGCGCACTTTTCGGCAAGGGGCAAGCGAAAATCCCCCTGCCTCACTGGTGAGCAAAGGGGCGCTGTCGGGAGATTTTTCAAGGGAGCGCTACATGGTGGAATCTTGGTTGAAAACTGTTCAGTCTGCACCGCGAATATCCGCGAGCGTTATTTCAACCCATCTGACCAGTCTTACGCGAGTGTCCTCATCTACCGGGAGGGTCCTGATACGCTCAAGCAGGGTTTCCCCGTCTATGAGACTCTCAATCAAGAGGGTCGCAACAAAGACCCGATCCTTTTCCCTGTACGCAACGAGCTTGCTTGCGGCAAGATCATGGGCTTCGATACATAGACCTTTATGCCCCCTCGTTCCGACTGGATCAGAAACCGTGACCGTTCTATCGGCCCACCCCTCTGGGAGCGTGGCGGCTTCAATAGAAACGCCATGAACGTAGAAGCCATGCGTTACATGGAACTGAGAGTCTAGGCCTAGTGCCCCATCGATGTGGTCTGTCATTTCTGGTAGATTTTTTGACTGAACGTCGACCTCAATTGACGCCCTTAAACTCTCCGGCGCATCGGGGTAGCTACCAAGAATGGCCTGTGAACCGAAAATGAGAAGTTCATCGTCGCCTGAAACAGTGCAGGCGGCACGAATGGCGTGTTCAAGTTGGTCGTACCTCATCGTTCATCCTCTATCTGCTTGAGCATCCGATCGCGCTCAACCGGCGTCAGGACCGCGAAAAATGGAGAACTCCTTCTCAGGCGCTCTGCGCGAGAACTCCTAGAACCCAGTAGCTCCCTCAACCGCTCAGGCGAGTACGTCTCAAGAAGCTGTCGCCACTCACCTATGTCACTATCCGCAGTCCCTTGCCCCTCTTGTAGGAGCCGGCTTGTGTAATGGAGGGCCCGCCGAATTATTGACGGGTCGGATTTGATCAGATCTGCGATGGCCAGCGACATTCTCAGCGACCGCTCCGCTGACTCTGTATGACTCTGAAGGCCAAATGCTCGACCTGCATCTGGACTCGACCCCGCTCCCCACAGCATCACTGCACCGTCAGGAATCCCTGGGCTGTCTGCGCGGGTGAAAACGCCGAGTTCAACAATGAGATTGAACCGTTTTTCAAGGCCTATTAGTCGTGTTCGAAGTTCAGGTCCAATCCAGTTGATCGCCCGAGTTTCAGCAATCACCCCCACTTCAAGAGCATGGAAAGTCTCGGCTGGTTGGTCAAGCATCCAAGCAACTTGTATCTCGGGTATCCCCACTGCATCTCGGAGTTCACGGAGCAGTTCCTCGTGCTGGCGTTGCTCCATCATGAAAAGCTCGCGAAGAAAAGGTAAAAACGGATTCCCTTCCTTCGGCGCGAACTTTTGAGCACGTCCGGTGCCAAGCCTGGCGGCCACTCCAAGTCGCTCTAGTTTCTCCAGCGACCTGCGCGTGCCAGCCCGTGTTAGTCCTGCCATCTGTGCCGCATCAGTGACGCCAACAGGGCCGTTCACGTCATGAACCAACACTCGGATTAGGCGCACCATGGCGGGGGTGCCAAGCGCACCATCAAGGGGGTATCTGAGGGTACTACGCTGTAGAGGTAATGGCATTAATGTCTCTCCACGCCTAAGGGCACTAAAGTATCCAATTGGATACTGCAATACGCAAATGGATACTACATTATCCAATTGAAGATGTCAAGCCAAAAGAGATTCGTGTGAACCGGTAGGGATTGCGGCTCAAGTGGCAACGACTGCTGCTTACCTAGAAGATGAGAAAAACTCTCCCCCTGAGAGGCGTAAGGGCTTGCCCAGCCAGCACGGCGCTTTCTTGAATTGCGAGTGGAATCTTCGAGGAGCTTAGTGTCCACTTTGGGATGTAAAAAGGCGCCATGTGGGCACCGTGAAGTGGTTCTGTGGTCTGGGCTTAGAAAGGGATGTCGCCCAAGCCTTCCAACGCTGGGATAGCGCTGGGGAGGATCGTCGGATGGTTCTCGGAGGTGGCTCGTTTGGTGCCACCCCGCATGCGGCCCCGCATGTAGGTGCGCAGGCCTAACTCGATCTCCTTGGCCGGGAAGGGAGGATGGACGACCGCGTTCTGGAGCACGCGGAAGATCAGCAGCGTCCGGTGCCTTGCCGTACGGCGGTTGAAGCGGAAGGTGAACTCCTCCAGGTAGCGGTCGAGCTGCTCGGGATGAACCGCTCCCTGGTAAGCACCGAGGAGAACCCGCTTGACCAAGGAAATCACGCGGTGACACAGCGGCAGAGGTCCTTCCCCGACCTTTTCCTCACTCTCGCCGCCAACCAGGGCTTGATGGTCGAAGCCGTGGTCCTTGAGCCGGCTGTACCCGCGCCAGCCATCGGTGCGGATCAAGCTTCCTGGGGCGATGTTGGCCATGGCGAAGCCGGTCAGGCTCGCACCCGATGCGTCGGGGATGCGTTGAAGGCGGATGCGGCCGAAGCCCTCCTGCTTCCCCTTGTCCTCGACCGCCACGGCCACCAGTGCCTTATCCGCAGCCCCGCGCCCCGGTTTGCCGGGCTCTGGAGCGCCTACATAGGTCTCATCGACCTCGACCAGGCCCCCGAGCAGATCGCGGTCCGGCCGAATCATGGCCTGGCGCAGCTTGTGGAACCACTCCCAGGCGGTGTGGTAGCTGCCCAACCCCAGCTCGCGCTGGAGTCCTAAGGCGTTGCTGCCATGCTTTTGCACGGTCATGTACCAGATAGCCCGAAACCACAGGGCCAATGGCTTGCGGGTCTTGTGAAAGATGGTGCCGGCGGTCACCGAGGTCTGGTGGCGGCAGGCGGTGCAGATATAGCGCTCGCGGTTGGCGCTCCAATGTCTGTCGTGGCCGCACTTCGGGCAGACAAACCCGTCCGGCCAGCGTAGCTTGGCCAAGTAGTCGAGGCAGTCCTCCTGCTTGGTGAAGCGAGCCTCGAATTCGAGGCGGGTCTTAGGGAAAGAGCTGAACATGAATGCGGATTTTACATTGACTGCCGCCCATGTCAAGCAAGGTGCCTCCTTCACCCCAATATCTTGGGGGTGATGGAGTAAAGTGCATAACCCAATCAGGGATTTATGGTGAAAGGTGTGTCTTCCAGCGTAAGGGCACTATAGGCGTTTTGTTGGGTTTTTAGTGTGTCCTGTGCGGGACATGTCACCGAGTCTAGACTCTCATTTTTGAGGAATTCAAAAAAGTTGTTGACTTTTCACTCTAGCTGGCTATAGTAGTCCGCGAGGTGAGAAGACATGCAAAATGACGCTGCACAGAAAATCAAGAACGAACTCTTGGCCATTGAGGGTGGTGAACCCACCCATTGGGCGAAAATCGGTCGTTTGCTTGATGCGATCGAGAAGACCGAGTTCTGGAGGGCCGAGGCAAAATCGTTTACCGAATGGCTACGATCCCATGCCAGCATGTTTGGAGTCAAGGAAGCAACTCTTTGGAGGTATTTGTCTGCAGGTCGCTATATTGAGGAACTCGAAGGAAAATATCCTCTGTTTTTGGGGCGGGATGACTTGCCCATTGAGGAGCTTTTAGGGGGGGTAAGCCCTGAAAATATCGAAATTCTTTCAAAACTCTCCCGAGTAGCGCCAGAAGATGTTTGGGGGCCTCTTGTGCAAAAGGTAATTGAGGGGAGTATAACACGGGGTGAAATCAGATCCTTATGGAAAACCTTCCGGCCTGTTTTGGAAGGCCGTACCGCACGAGGAAAAGGGGTCAGTGCCCCTAAGTTTGATTCGAAGAGTGAAAGGCAAACGGGCAAGCTAACAGAAGCGATGATTCGCAATGCCCTCCTTAAGTCAAGTGGGGAGTGGACGGGAGCGGGACCGAAAGAATTCTTCACCATTTTGCCAGATGTGGAGCTGAAGAGCGAGGCGCCCATTACCCTTAGGAGGGCGATTGATTTTGTCGCCATAGTCGGAAAAGAGTCTGGAGTAGAGCTGCATGGTGTCGAAGTCCAAACAGGTCTTGGGCCGGGTTTTTGGCCAGACGCCGAATTATTCACCCTTTATTGTGATTACCTTTGGGTCGCATACCCGAGTGATTTCGGGGTCTCAACTCGGGAAATTCCCGAACATGTAGGGGTCCTTTCTGTTGGGAAAGAGCGAGTGGATATTTTGAGATTGGCGACCACCGTGAGGAAAGTTCGTGTCAAATCGGGTGAGTTTGCAAAGCAAATTTTGGTGAGAATTTTAGGGAAGTAAATTTTTTTAAGAAGGCTACTCTGGCCGGCTAAAGCATAACGCAAAATAAGGGCTCATGCCTCCCCCGAGGGTGAACGCGGGGTTGGCAGCAAGAAAGGGGGGGAGATGGGAAGAAGGCGAAAGGTTGACCAGGAGAAGGTACAAAAAAAGCGCCTTAAGGAAGGTCGGGGCCAAGGCAGGGGTAAAGATTATTTGCCCTACCTTAGGGTTCAAGATGTCCCGTCACTAGGTTTTGTTACTCGAGCGAAAGGTTGGAAAACAGGACGAGTTCATCACCTGATGTCCAATCATGAGTTCAACTATTTTTTACTTCTAGAATGGTCAGGCAATGTGGTCGATATCAGGGAACAGTATCCTTTACTCCCGATCGAGAGCACCATTGAGATAGCCGATAGGCTTGGTATAAAGCATCCGGCCGATCCAAGAACGAAGCAGCCGGTCGTTATGACGACAGATTTTGTAGTTGATTTGGAAGCGGATTCGGGCTTGGTTCAGTTGGCCAGGGCGATAAAGCCTGCAGCGGATCTGGCCGGTAAAAGGACTGTTGAAAAATTGGAAATCGAGAGGACCTTCTGGGCTGAAAGAAAAATCGACTGGGGCCTTGTCACAGATCGCCAAATTCCAAAAGTTTTGGCGAGCAACCTTCGCTCCCTACATGCTGCGTGGTACCGAAACAACCTTCCTAAGGATGCTATTAGGCAATTGGCGAGGATTGAAGTAACCCTTTTTGACAAGGTCGCCAAGGGGGGGCAGCAAATGGCATTAAGTGCAAAGCAAACAGATGAGCTCTTGGGCCTTGCTCCAGGATCTTCTCTGGCAACGGCCAAGTATCTTTTGGCTCGAAAGATGTGGAAGACGGAT
Organism: Desulfuromonas sp.; assembly: GCF_002868845.1. Classification (NCBI taxonomy): domain Bacteria; kingdom Pseudomonadati; phylum Thermodesulfobacteriota; class Desulfuromonadia; order Desulfuromonadales; family Desulfuromonadaceae; genus Desulfuromonas; species Desulfuromonas sp. The sequence continues at coordinate 24,816 of NZ_PKUB01000014.1, read as the reverse complement.
ATGAAAAAGTCCTTGAACTACTCCTCGACACTAAATATTCGCAGGCGATAAGAGCGAGGCTCGTTGTGGAAGAACTGCTTAGTGTAAACGCAATAGTTGAGTGGCTGGCTCCAGACGATCGGAAGGGGGAAATGTTTCGTGTCCTCTATTTTGATAAAAAAGAGGACCAAATAGTCATTTTCCCTTTGCCGGGAGATAAAGATTTTCCATTTGTCTCAGACTTGAATTCAGTTTTGGAAGCCCTCAATAATGGCGAAGCGTTTATTAGGCCAAATGACCCATACGGTTCTCCGAAGCAGCAGGATTCGCAATTCAAGAAGAAAGATTTGGCTCGGAGGGATAGGGCCTGGAGGGCTATTGAGGAACTAGTTCACGAAGAGCCAGAAATTTATTGTTTTGAGGGGAGAGGAAAAAAAGTCGCGGCAGCGGCTAGGCGGGCCGAAACCACGAAAAAATACATCATTAAATGGATGCGTGCCTACTGGCGGAGAGGCAAGGTGAAGAATGCCTTATTGCCAAGCTATGAAAATTGTGGGGGGAAAGGCAAAGAAAAACCATGCCCTGAGGAATGCAAACGGGGTAGGCGTAGAAAGATAAAGACAAGCGAAGAAGATTTTGGTGTGAACATCACGGATCTTGACAAGTCTATAATCCTGTTATCCATTAATAATTTTTACAATTTAAAGGAAAGTCATTCGATCAGGAAAACATATGATTGGATGATGGCCGAGTATTACAATAAAGGTTACGAGGTAAAAAATGGCACAAAGTTTCCAATTTTGCCTCCTGTTGAGGAACGTATGACAATCGACCAGTTTCGATACTGGTTTAGGAAAATCTTGGATCTTAAAAAATCGCTTGTTTCGCGAAAAGGCACTAGGGGGTTTAATCTCCGTCACCGCGAAATATTGAAAAGCTCCACGTTGTCAACATCTGGTCCCGGGCACACTTTTCAGATTGATGCAACTATTGCAGATGTATATGTAGTATCAAGTTTAAACAGGACAAGAATTATAGGGCGGCCTGTTCTGTATTTTGTAGTCTGTGTCTTTACTAGAATGATTGTTGGGTTTTATGTTGGGCTTGAGGGGCCGAGCTACCTCGGCGCAGCAATGGCTTTATTTAATACGGCCGTAGACAAAGTAGAGTTGTGTTCAAGATATGGAATTGTAATAGAAAAGGGGGCCTGGCCCTCGTTCGGATTTTCACAGTACCTAATTGCCGATAGGGGCGAGATGATAAGCAATATCACGGATCAACTCGTCAACGGATTTGACACTAGAATAGTAAACACGCCTCCGTATCGAGCAGATTTCAAGGGCATAGTTGAGCAACAATTTAGGCGGGCAAATATAGACATGATCGAATGGGCCCCCGGATCAATCGATAAGCGTTTTCGAGAGCGCGGAGAAAGAGATCATCGCTTAGATGCCAAGCTGACAATTGATGAATTTACTACGTTGATTATTCACATGATATTGAACCACAATAAAAACCATTATTTCGAAGATTATCCCTTGTCGCCAGAAATGAATCAAGACGGTGTTAAGCCAGTGCCTTTAGATCTTTGGGACTGGGGCATGGAAAATTGCATTGGCCATATTCGTCACTGGACCACAGAGGAGCTGATTCGTGGCCTAATGCCTACTGATACGGCGTCAATCCAAGAAGGTGGAATTAAGTTCAAAAATTTATTTTATACATGTGACCGGGCCCATGATGAGGCTTGGTTTACATTGGCTCGGAATAGGGGGCGGGGCAAAGCGAAGGTGTCTTACGACCCCAGGCGGATGGATAGGATTTTTCTTCATGACCCGCACGGGAATGAATTGATTGAATGTCGGTTGCTTGAAAAATCAGAAGAATTTGGATTGCATCGGGTGGAAGATGTTGAGGAATTTTTCTTTGAGCAAAAGCCTAAAAAAAGAAAGCACAGCTCTCAGGAAATGCAGGGCAATGCCGAGTTTCTGGCAACGATGAAAGAAATAACTGGTCAGGCCGAAGCCTTAACAAACGCAGCCCTTGAAAGATCAGGGGATGTCAGCGATGCCAGTAGGGTTGCGAATATTAGAGAAAACCGTGCCGAGGAACGCAAAAATATTGGTGAAAAAGAGGCATTTGATCCAATAAAACAGGAAGAGGGTTCTAGGGAGTTTCCCGGTGAGAATTGCGCGGCTCGAGAAGATCATGACCATGTCGATGAGTCGGATGAATTGGATGTGCTTGGGGCCAGTAAAGCATCTGCTCTCGATATGCTGAAATCATTAAGGGGCTAGGGGGGGGCGATATGGGCAGCAAGAATCAAAATTTGGGTTCGGTTTTGAAGGGTAACAGGGTTAAAGCGGTGTATACAGAAAGCAGCCATTCTTCGTATCGGCACAATGCACTTATAGAGGCTCTCCACCCTATTCTTGGGCCGGACAAGGCCGCATTGTTGATGCGGAGAAAACCGATTTTCGATGAAAGTTCGCGCTTGCTCCCTGCGTGGGAGCGAGCGGAGATGGTGCAAGGGATTCTTCATTATGTTGAACCTCTTCCGTCCTTTATTGAGTTGGAGAGCCGGTTTTCCAAAATGATACGCAATGGCTATATGACAAGAAATCCCATCGAAACTGAATGGGTCAAACAGATCAACTCTGGTTTTGAGGATTTGAGATTTGACCGGGGAGGGGCAGACTATCTTCCACCAATTCGGTCTAATGCCGCAGGATGCGCAATAATCGGAGCTAGTGGTTCAGGCAAGACTACCGCTATCGAGAGCGTTCTGGGCCTCTATGACCAAGTGATAGAACATTCCAAGTACAATGGAAAGGCCTTCATCCACAAACAACTCGTTTGGCTGAAACTGGAGTGTCCTTCAAACGGGTCTACAAAGGCCCTGTGTTGTACCTTCCTCGGGGCTGTTGATGAAGTCCTTGGCACTAAGTACCTGAAAAAGCTAGGCCATGTGCGAAAAACAGAGGAGGACCTCATTCAGGAAATGGCTCGTATTGCGGCCCTCCATAGCCTGGGAGTTTTGGTGATCGACGAGCTGCAACGGTTAAATGAGGCACGAAGTGGCGGCGATATAAAAATGATGAATTTTTTTGTCCAGCTCTCGAATGCGATAGGGGTTCCCGTTGTGTTGGTTGGGACATTCCGGGCGTTGAAGCTTTTTCGAAAAAGCTTTTCGCAAGCCCGCCGGGCTACTGGGCTTGGTGATGAAATGTGGACCAACATGGCCCACGATGATATTTGGGATTTTTTCCTCGAGGGGCTATGGTGTTATCAATGGACAAAAACCAATACCCCTTTAACCCATGAGCTCAATGAAGCAATGTACGAGGCTTCGCAAGGAATTATAGATGTTGCAATAAAACTCTATATGCTTGTTCAATGGAGCGTCATTGGCCATGGAAAGGAAATAATCACACCAGCCATGGTTAGGAAGGTGGCTAAAGAGAAGATGAAAGTTATACAGCCAGCCTTGAATGCACTTAAATTTGGAACTGTTGATAACCTCGAAATCCTTGACGATTTGATGCCCGACAGAAAGACTATGAAGGCCTATCTTAAGGAAGCGCAAGAGAAGGTTTTGGTCGGTGAAACTCTGAAGACCCTTAGTGTGCAGCGCGAGAATGAATCAAAGGGAGGACAAGACGCCCTCCTGATAAAAACAGTGTCATTTTTGTCCATGGCAGGAATAGATTCAAAGGACTGCGAAGTGGCAGCTCGCACTGCGTTGGGGCGGTTTGCCGAGGATGCCGACGAAACCCTAGCCTTCCAGGAGGCGTTTCGGGTGGCCTGTGAGTTGATGGAAAAACGGCAAGCTGAAAAAGAAAGAAAAAGGGGGAGGGGCAAGGGGCGCAAAAAGACCGCTCCTGCTGTGTCGCTGTCTGGAGATTTGCGGGAAAGTGTAGAGCACTCCGGGGATAAGTCGCCTTATGACTCTCTGGAGGGGGCGGGCAATATGAGGCCCCCAAGTGAGTTTCTGGAGGAAGGAGGGGTGTTGTAGATGGCCATAGATACCTTTCCGGAGTTTCAACGGGACGAATTGTTTTACAGCGTGATTAGCCGGCACAAGGTTCGCTTAGGCTATCAAGACCCCAAGGATATAACCGAAGACCTTTTTGGGTCGAGGACGGCGGCAGCAACCTATGACTTTCCCTGCCGATTAAGGAGGTTTTGCAAAAGGTTGCCCAAAGATGCGGGGATTACGCCTTCCTCTATCATTAAGGACAATACGCTCTTTCCAATTTATGAGCCATTTCTGGCAAAGGCTAGGGCCAAAGATATTCGAAAAAAGATGGCCTGTTCTGATTTCGGTGGAGCCATCCATAACGCTCTTGGCGTTATGGCCAGTGGTGTTAGGGGGGTTAATGCTTTGCGCTGTTGCCCGGAGTGCGTCGACGAAGATCGAGTTGAATGCGGAGAGGCGTATTGGCACCGATCGCATCAATTTCCAGGTGTTGCTGTCTGCCACAAGCATAAAGTGCCCCTTCTTGAAAGTCATATTCGGGTAACTTCAAGGCAAAACAAGATGAATTTTCAGGCACTTGAAAAGGGGTATGACCGTGAGTGGAGGGAACTTGCGTCGGGCAACAGCCTGTCGCTGACAGACGTCTGGATTGCGGAAAAGGTTCATTGGATTTTGGGCCAAGAGCTCCCAATTTGGGGCCTTGGTGTCTTGAGAAAGAAATATGTTGCGCATTTAATCAGGCTTGGACTTGCGTCTCCACTGGGACGCGTCCGGCAACGTGAGTTTGAAAAGGAATTTGTAGCGGCCTTTGGGAAGAGCTATTTGAAGGAAGTGTGGAGTGATGTTGAGGGGGAATGCAACTGGCTCATAGCTCTGGTCAGAAAACCCCGTAAGGCCACACATCCCCTCCGGCACCTTTTGCTAATGAAATTTCTTGGGACAGAACCGGAAGAATTTTTTCCTGACTGTGGATTTGGGAATCAACCTTTTGGAATGCCCCCTTTCCCCTGTTTAAATCCTGCTTGCAGGAGTTATCGAAAACCTGCAATAGAAGAAGTGAAAATAACTCGACATACGAACAGTGGCGCTGTTGTCGGGAACTTTGAATGCGAGTGTGGTTTTGCCTACGCACGCACTGGTCCTGACACGACCGCCGAAGATAGGTTTAAGCGCACGCGGATTATTTCTATGGGGTCAGTTTGGGAAAAGGAGTTGCAGCGACTGGACAAAGACCCTTCGGTGGGATTGCGGATGAAGGCAAGATTTTTGGGGGTAGACCCTAATACTATTGTGAAATATCTGGCTAGGTTGAACGGTTCTGGTGAAATTCGCTCTCAGAAGAACGACGACGAAAAAGGTGAAAGGATAGCCGAGTATAGGAGCAGGTTGGTTTCTGCAATTGAAGAGAACCCTGAGAAAAGCCGGACTGAGATAAGGGGAATAGCGAAGGCAGATTATATTTGGCTATATAGGCATGACCGCGAATGGCTCATGGATAATCTGCCTCCAAGCATGCCAAGGAGTAAATCTTCCGACAACCGAGTCGATTGGGTCAAAAGGGACGATGACTTGTTTTCTAGAGCAAAGGAGGCCATCCCTTCTCTTCTTATTTCCACGCCCCCACAGCGGGTGACGAAAGGGAGAGTTGGCCAAATGATAAACAGCTTGGCCCTGTTGGAAAAGCACCTTGAGAAGTTGCCAAAAACGAAACAACTTATAGAAAGGAATGAAGAAACCCTTGAAGATTATCAGTTAAGGCGAGTCAGATTGGCGGCCCGCGAGTTGAGGACTCGGGGAGAAAATTTTGCACCATGGGCCATCGTGCGAAAAGCAGGATTGCGCCCAGGTTATTCAAAAAAGGTACTAAGGGAGATAGAGCGGCTGGCCTTTGCCGAGGTTTGAAAAAACAGGTTTTATCACCAAAAAACTTTAAGCTGGGTTGAGCAGCTCCTGCTGCTTGGCCCAGCTTTCGCAGAAAAGTTGGCGATTCCTAGGCAATGAAGTCAGCTCCCCCGATGGACTCGGTGGTCAAAATCCTCTTCTTACTTAAATCTATGTTACATGAAGTTATGTAGCGAATCCCAAATCCACCATATCAAAGCTGAGGGCTCCCTGATCAGTTTCACACCTCAGAATTCCCGTTTCACGGATATTCTCAAAGACCGGCTCGGCGATGCCGAGGCACCCGAACGCAGTATGATCAGAGGGCTCTTGCGGCTACCGAAGGCGTAAGTAATTATTGCTTCTAAGAAAAACGAAGGCCACCCCGTCGAATTTGGGTGGCCTTTTCTAGGTTTGAAATATGTTGTTCGAAAAACGCTCGGATTCTACACCTATAACAAGGGAGATGTGGTTCTGCTCTTTTCAAGTTGAGTTTTCCATGGGTTTCTCTTGCATGAATTTATGTAACCTCGAAACTTCCCCTAAAAATTATGAAAGTAGCTATTTCACGGAAGGGCAGAGGCTTGGGCAATATAAAATCAAGTCATAGGATCTAAGACGATTTGATATGTTTACGGACTACCTTCCAGATATATCTAAATAAGAAGTCAATCTCTTGTTTCTTAGATCTAACAAAGCGTTCGGAAACTTGACACATTGCAGGCCCGGTCAAAAAAAATGCGAAGGACCGCGAAAATATTTTTGCAAAACCAAAGGGTAATGCGTTAGGATTTATATATAGCAAGTTGTCGAAAAATAATAGTCATAACCTTTATATGAAAAAATGGGCTTGTTTAAATGAATGGGTTTGGTCTTAAACCAAAATCACAACAAAGGCAAATTGATGTACTCACCCTGTATTGATCTTGATAGTTGTCTTTTGAGGTACCATCTCTTAGTAAAGCCATTTTCAGGGAAAGTCACCCTGAGCAGCGCTGATAGTCGCAGTGACCTTTTGTTGTCAAAGCATGAATCAGGCATTGATTTCGATTTCGACTTTGGAACCTTCGGAGATACAGGTCAGTGTGAATTCAGCTCGGCGTATTTGCATGGATTTTTTGAGGGCCAGATCCCCTCCGAGATTCAAGAGGCCCTTGAGCACGAGAGGGCAGCCAGGCTGATTTTTCACAAGGATGGCGGGGTGTCTGTTTGCTGGGAATATACGGAAGAAGAGTTCGATCAGCACATTGAAGAACTGATCTTCAAGACGATTACTCAAGATGCCCACTATGTAGAGGTGGAGACAGTTGGTGATCTCGTCACCGCCTATGGCTGGGCACCAGAGGAGGTCATGGCAATTGCCTCGGAGGAACTCTCTGAAATTTTAAACTCTGATCTAGATAAAAATGACGCTGAAGACATTCTCAAGTCGCTTCAAGAGAACACTTATAGTCGGCTGGGTTAAGAAAGATTTTGCCAACGCCTTTGAAGTCAGACTAGAATTGTTGCAAATCAAATACCTGATTGAATTACTGGGAAAGGTTGCCAACTTTATTTTTCAGAAAGCAACTTTTAACGTGAAATCGGTTTCCAACTTGAATAGAACTTGCTGTGAAAGGTTGTGTCGACAAGTTGCTGAATTTACTAGGTTCGGTGGTTGCCAACTTTATTTTCCACAAACATTCCGAGCCGCCCGCGCCCCGAGCGCGGGCGGCTTTTTCGTGGGCCTTTCCCCTCCAGGGGCTTTTGCCCTAGAATGAACAGAGGAGGAGCGCCCGTCTTTCCCGGGCCAAGAATCGATCTTATGAACAAGGACAAGGGGAGCATCCTCATCCGGGGGGCCCGCCAGAACAACCTCAAGGGATTCGACCTGGAGTTGCCCCTCGGCGAACTGATCGTCGTCACCGGGGTCTCCGGCTCGGGCAAGAGCTCGCTCGCCTTCGACACCGTCTACGCCGAGGGCCAGCGCCGCTACGTCGAGACCTTCTCCCCCTACGCCCGCCAGTTTCTCGACCGCATGGACCGCCCCCAGGTCGAGCGCATCGACGGCATCCCCCCCGCCATCGCCATTGACCAGACCAACCCGGTGCGCACCTCCCGCTCCACGGTCGGCACCATGACCGAACTCAACGACCACCTCAAGCTGCTCTTCGCCCGCGCCGCCCGCCTCTTCTGCCGGGGGTGCGGCCGGCCGGTGCGCCGCGACACTCCCGACAGCATCTTTGCCGAACTGGATGAGAGGTTCGATGCGGAGACGCCCTTGCTGATCACCTTCCCGGTGCAGGTACCGGAGAACTTTACCCCCGCCAAGGTGAAGGACCTGCTCGAGCGCCAGGGTTACCGGCGGCTGCTGAAGGAGGAAGGGCGCCGGCTCGAGGTGATCCAGGACCGGGTGACGTTCGGTCCGCATCGCCGTCAGCGCATTGTCGAGGATTTCGAGGCCGCGCTGAAGCACGGCCAGGGGCGGCTCAGCGTCCACCCGCTGGAAGCGAGCCGCGAGCCGGGCCAGCCGCTGCACTTCTCCGACGACCTGCACTGCGCCTGCTGCGACATCCACTACCAGGAGCCGGCGCCGAATCATTTTTCCTTCAACTCGCCGCTCGGCGCCTGCGAGACCTGCCGCGGATTCGGCCGCACCATCGGGGTCGACTTCGGCCTGGTGGTGCCGGACGAGTCGAAGACCCTGGCCGGCGGGGCGATCAAGCCGTGGCGCACCGACAGCTACAGCGAGTGTCAGGACGACCTGGAGGAGTTCGCCGACAAGCGCGACATCCCCCTCTATCGCCCCTGGCGGGAGCTGACAGAGGCGCAGAAGACCTGGGTGCTGGAGGGGGAGGGGAGGTACGAGGACGGCCTCTGGTACGGGGTGCGCCGCTTCTTCGACTGGCTCGAGACCAAGGCCTACAAGATGCATATCCGGGTGCTGCTCTCGCGCTACCGCTCCTACGAAGTCTGCCCCGCCTGCGCAGGGGCCCGCCTCAAGCCGGAGGCACTGCTGTGGCGGCTCGGCGGTGCGGCAGAGGCCGAAAAGGCGCTGCCCGGGGGGGGGCGGTTCCGGCCGTGCGAACTCGAGTTGGAGGAGGAGGCGCTGGCCGCCCTGCCGGGGCTGACCCTCCACGACGTGATGCTGCTGCCGATCGAGCGCTGCCGCGATTTCTTCGCCGGCCTGGCGCTGCCGGCGCCGCTCGACGAGGCGGCCGAGCTGCTGCTGCGAGAGCTCCGCGCCCGCCTCGACTACCTGGTGGAGGTGGGGCTCGGCTACCTCACCCTCGACCGCCAGTCGCGCACACTCTCCGGAGGCGAGGTGCAGCGGATCAACCTGACCACCGCGCTCGGCACCTCGCTGGTGAACGCCCTGTTCGTGCTCGACGAGCCCTCGATCGGCCTGCACCCGCGCGACATGGGACGGGTGGTCGGAGTGCTGCAGCGGCTGCGGGACGCCGGCAACTCGCTGCTGGTGGTCGAGCACGACCCGCAGGTGATGCTCGCCGCCGACCGCATCCTCGACATCGGCCCCGGCCCGGGAGAGCGGGGCGGCGAGGTGGTCTTTTACGGCAGCCCGGCCGAGTTGGCCGCGGTGGAGGGTTCACTGACCGGAGACTATCTTGCCGGCCGCAGGCAGGTGCTGCCCCCCGAGGCTCCCATCGCCCTGCCCCCGGCCGCCGATACCCCGCAGCTCGAGATCCTCGGTGCGGCCGCGCACAACCTGGCCGGTATCGACGTCTCCATCCCGCTCGGCCGGCTGGTCTGCATCACGGGGGTCTCCGGCTCTGGCAAGTCGACCCTGGTGCAGGAGGTCTGCTACTACGGCCTGCGCAAGCTCAAGGGAAAGCCGGTGGAGGCGCCGGGGCGGTACCGGGAGATCCGGGGGCACGACTTGGTCGACGAGGTGGTGCTGGTCGACCAGACCCAGATCGGAAAGACCACCCGCTCCAACCCGGCCAGCTACGTCGGTGCCTTCGACGCGATCCGCAAGCTGTTCGCCGCCGAGCCGCTCGCCAAGGAGCGGGGCTACACCGCCGGCACCTTCAGCTTCAACTCGGGCAACGGGCGCTGCCCCGCTTGCGGCGGCAACGGCTTCGAGCATGTCGAGATGCAGTTCCTCTCCGACGTCTACCTGCGCTGCAGCGACTGCGACGGCCGACGCTACCGCCCCGAACTGCTGCAGGTGAAGCTGATGCCGGCCGGCGGCGGCCGGGCCTGCTCCATGGCCGACGTGCTGGAGCTGACTGTCACCGAAGCGGTCTCCTTCTTCGCCGGGCATGGCGAGGTGCGCCTTGCTCTCGAGCCGCTCGAGGCGGTCGGCCTCGGCTACCTCAAGCTCGGCCAGCCGGTGCCGACCCTCTCCGGCGGCGAGGCGCAGCGCCTGAAGCTGGCCGGACACCTGGTCGAGAGCCGCGGCAAGGGGGGTAAAAGGGCAAAGACCCTGTTCCTCTTCGACGAGCCGACCACCGGCCTGCACTTCGACGATATCGCCCGGCTGCTGCAGGCTTTCCGGCGGCTGCTCGACGCCGGTCACTCGCTGGTGGTGATCGAGCACAACCTCGACGTGATCGGCGCCGCCGACTGGCTGATCGACCTCGGCCCGGAAGGGGGCGATGGCGGCGGGAAGCTGGTCTGCACAGGCACCCCGCGGCAGCTGGCGACCCATGCCGAGAGTCACACCGGCGCGGCGCTACGTGAGTACGCCGCGCAACTCGGGGAGCTGCCCTCCCGCACCGGGGCGGTCCGGGAGGAGGGTGCGCCGGCGCCGGCGCCGGCGAACGAGATCCGCATCACCCACGCCCGCGAGCACAACCTGCAGAACGTCGACATCACCATCCCGCGGGAGAAGTTCACCGTCATCACCGGAATCTCCGGCTCGGGCAAGAGCACTGTCGCCTTCGACATCCTGTTCAACGAGGGGCAGCGCCGCTACCTTGAGTCGCTCAACGCCTACGCCCGGCAGTTCGTCCAGCCGGCGGCGCGCCCCGACGTCGATGCCATTGCCGGCATCCCGCCGACGGTGGCGATCGAGCAGCGCACCAGCCGCGGCGGTCGCAAGAGCACCGTCGCCACCATGACCGAGGTCTACCACTTTGTGCGCCTGCTCTTCGTCAAGCTCGGCGTCCAGCACTGCCCCGAGTGCGAGCTGCCGATCGAGCCGCAGTCGCTCGACGCCATCGTTGCCCGCATCCTGAAGGACCACGGCGGCGAAAGGATCGGCGTGCTGGCGCCCCTGGTGGTCGGCCGCAAGGGGTACTACACCGACCTCGCCGCCTGGGCCGGGGCCAAGGGGTTTTCGCACCTGCGGGTCGACGGCCAGCTCGCTCCCACCGTCGACTGGCCACGCCTCGACCGCTTCCGCGAGCACGACATCGAGCTGCCGGTCGGCGAACTGACCGCGGCTCCCGAGAGGGAGGTGGCGCTGCGCGAGCTGCTGCGGCTCGGCCTCGATTTTGGCAAGGGGGTGGTGCAGGTGCTGCCGGCCGGCGCCAGCGAGGCGGCGGTCTTCTCCACCGAGCGGGCCTGCCCCGGCTGCGGCCGCAGCTTCGAGGAGCTCGACCCGCGGCTCTTCTCCTACAACTCGAAGCACGGCTGGTGCGCGGGCTGCTTCGGCACCGGCCTGGTGCTGCCCGGCTTCGACGCCGAGCAGACCGGCTAGGAAGCGGGCTGGATCGGCGAGGAGGAGCCGCAGCTTTGCCCCGACTGCGGCGGCGACCGGCTTTGCCCCGAGGCGCTGGCAGTGCGCTTCGAGGGGCGCGGCATCGCCGAGCTCACCCGGCTGTCGGTGGCGGCCGCGGAAGAGCTGTTCCGCCAGCTGGAGCTTTCCGGGCGCGCCGCCGAGATCGCCCACGACCTGCTCGCCGAGCTGCGCTCGCGGCTCGGCTTCCTCAACGAGGTGGGGCTCTCCTACCTCTCCCTCGACCGCGCCGCGCCGACCCTCTCCGGCGGCGAGGCGCAGCGCATCCGGCTGGCGGCCCAGCTCGGCTCCAACCTGCGCGGCGTCTGCTACATCCTCGACGAGCCGACCATCGGCCTGCACCCGCGCGACAACCGGATGCTGCTCGACACCCTCGCCAAGCTGGAGGGGAAGGGAAACACCGTGGTGGTGGTAGAGCACGACGACGAGACGATCCGCCGCGCCGAGCACGTCATCGACCTCGGCCCCGGCGCCGGCGTCGAGGGGGGGCGGCTGGTGGCGGCCGGCACCGTCGAGGAGCTGATGCGCTGCGAGCAGTCCCTCACAGGGCGCTTTCTCGCCCGCCCCCTCGTCCATCCCCTGATGAAGCGCCGTCCCGTGGGCCGGGGCGAAAAGGCCCAGCGGATCGCCGTCGGCGGCGCCCGGTTCAACAACCTGCGCGGGGTCGACGTCGACATCCCCCTCGGGCGGCTGGTCTGCGTCTCCGGGGTCTCCGGCAGCGGCAAGAGCACCCTGGTGCGCGACGTGCTGCACAAAAACCTCAAGCGCCTGCTCGCCGCCAAGCGCTCGCGCAAAACTGAGCCGCCCGCCGAGCTGTTCGGTTGCCGGGCGATCGACGGCTGGGAGCAGATCGGCCTGGTGCTCGAGGTCGACCAGACGCCGATCGGCAAGACCCCCCGCTCCTGCCCTGCCACCTACGTCGGCTTCTGGGACGATATCCGTCGCCTGTTCGCAGAGCTGCCCGAGGCGAAGATCCGCGGCTACGGGCCGAGCCGCTTCTCCTTCAACGTCAAGGGGGGGCGCTGCCCCGAGTGCTCCGGGCAGGGCTACCGCAAGGTCGAGATGAGCTTTCTGCCCGACGTCAAAGTGCGCTGCGAGGTCTGCGGCGGTCGACGCTTCACCGCCGAGACCCTGATGGTGCGCTACAAGGGGAAGAGCATCGCCGACCTGCTCGACATGAGCATCGACGAGGCGGCTGGCTTCTTCGCCGCCCACACCCGCATCGGCCACGCCCTGCGGCTGCTGAAGCAGGTGGGGCTCGGCTACCTCACCCTCGGCCAGCAGAGCCCGACCCTCTCCGGCGGCGAGGCGCAGCGCATCAAGCTGGTCACCGAGCTGGCCAAGGTGAAGCCGAAGGATGATCTGCCGGGGCGGGGCAAGAGGCTCTCGCGCAACTCCTCGCTCTACATCCTCGACGAGCCGACCATCGGCCTGCACATGGCCGACGTGGAGAAGCTGATCCGGGTGCTGCACCGGCTGGTCGATGCCGGAAACTCGGTGCTTGTGATCGAGCACAACCTCGACGTACTCGCAGAGGCGGACTGGCTGATCGATCTCGGCCCCGAGGGGGGGGAGGGGGGCGGCCGCATCGTCGCCCGGGGGACGCCGGGGCAGGTGGCGAGGCGCAAGAAGGGGTCGCACACCGCGCCGATCCTCCGGGAGTTCCTCCGCGAGCGCGGCCCCGGGGGATAACGGCGGGTTCCCTCCGCTTCGCAGATTGATTCGGCGGGGACGAAAACTTGCCTTCGGCTGTGGACAGTCGTCCGCCTTTTCCCAATTTCATCAACTCCGCTCCGGCGGCGGCGAAAGGGGGAAACAGGCCTTACCCCGGAAAACCCAGAGGAAGCTTTTGATGTTGGAATTCCTTCGCGGTCTTTGCGGCCTTGAGAGAGCGTAGCGAAGGGGCGTGAGGCGGATGGGTCCGATTTTTCAGTGTCTCCGGGCCTCATCCTTCCCCTGCATCCGCGGGGACTCGACCCTGCCGGCGACCAGGGGATTGCCCGTCCCCGAAAATCCCGGAAGACGAAAAAGCCCCGTCGGCATACCGGCGGGGCTTTTCGGGTTTTCGGTGGGGCGGACTTCGCTATTCGACGAGGACGCCGCCGTCGGGGCCGAAGTCGAGGTTCCGGTTGAGAAAGCGGGTCCCTTTCAGGCCGGCGTCCTCGCAGGCGTAGTAGGCCCCCGCGCTGCGGCTGCCGGTGTTGCAGTAGAAGACCACGTTCTGTGCCATTTTCAGTTGCTAGATGTGCTCTTCGATCTTCTCGTCGAGGATGTTGATCGCCCCGGGGATGTGGGCCTTCTCGAACTCGTCGGCGGGGCGCACGTCGATCAGCAGCAGGCCCTCGGGCTTCTCGGCGACCAGCTTGAGGAATTCCTCCTTGCCGATTTCCCCCTCGTAGACCATCGCCTCGGCTTCGGCCGGTGCGGCCTGGCCCTCCTGCTTGGGGTTGACCATGGCGAAGGCGCGGGTCGAATTCTTTTTCCAGGCCGGCCAGCCCTCGGCGTAGGTGCGCACGTCGGTGTAGCCCATAGCCCTCGCCGCGGCGGCGGACTTGTGGGAGAGGTTGCACTTGAGGCCGCCGCAGAAGAAGATCAGCTGGGTGTCCTTGTCGGCCGGCAGCAGCCCCTTGAGCTTGTCCCACTCCTGGAAGGGGATGTTGAGAGCGCCGGGGATGGTGCCCGCGTTGTACTTGATGAAGGGGCGGGCATCGACGACCAGGGCGATGCGGTCGCGGTCGTTGAGGATCATCTTGATGTGACTGGTGGCAACCCAGGGGCTGTTGCCCTCCTTGCGCCAGCCGGGCTCCCCCTCCGGGAAGATCGAGACGTCCGTGTAGCCCATCTTTTCTACCAGGGCCGCCGCCTTGGCCGAGAGGTCGCATTTGAGGCCGCCGCAGTAGAAGACCAGCGCGGTGGCTTTGTCCTCCGGCAGTTCGTCGAGCCGCTCCTTCATCTCCATCCAGGGGAGGGAGACGGCATGGGGCAGGTGGCTGCCGAAGTACTTGATCTCCGGCCGGGCGTCGATAAGCATGTAGTGGCCCTCGGCGGGCTTCTGCGCCACCATGGCCTCGACATCGGCGAGGGTCAAGGTTTTGACCGCGGCCGCCGCCTGGGACGCCAGCAGGAGCAGGGGAAGGAGCAGGGTCAGAGCGAGGGTGCGTCTTTGCATCATCGGTTGTCTCCTGAGCATGGGGTTGGTCGAGGCTATGCCTCGGTCCTGATTTTTTAGTACGAGTCGTGCCGACGGTTTTTTCGGCAACTCTATGAAGAAAGTCATGTTAAATCAAGAATTTTTATATTTACAAGGGGGGGGCCGTCGCCGAAATGGTCATGCTGGTGATTTTACACCCTCCGCCGGGGGAAATGGCGAGTTTTTTCTGGGTTTAGGCAAGGGAAGTCCAGCCCGTCCGGGCCGGTATTACTGCAGAGAGGCGGACATCCCCTTTTCTTTTCGGACGGAAAGGGGCGGGGGGCATCAGTTCGGTCGGCTGAAATTTTTCCCCGGGGGAGATCCTATTCCCAGGTGACGGCGTCGTCGCAGTCGTAGCCCCGGCAGCCGTCGCGGGGAAGGGCCTGCTCGGGGAGGGCAAGGGGGGGACCTCCGGTCATGAGCATGCCGAGCAGGATCGGCAGGGCTCTGTAACAGAGGTAACGGTCGCAGGGGGGGCACCAGGGTCGGCTGCGGTTCTTGAGGGGCTGGTGGCAGTTTCGGCAGCGGAGGTGGATGAGATTGGTCATCGATGCGCGGACCTTTCCCCCTCCGGTCGATGTCATTGCATGGGGGCAAAAAGGTGTCGCCCCTGATCAGAAAGGGTCTTCCGGGATGTTGCGCAGGGCAAATTTCAATTATTGTATATAGTTACACTCTAGAGGAGAAGTCCTGATTGTCAAATCGGGGGGGCACGGCAGGGAGGGGGAGGGAGCGGGATGCCGACCCGCGGCGGCCTGGGGAAGGCCGCCGGGGCCAGGGATCTATTCCCGGGGACCGATGACCAGGGTCAGGGAGTCCTCCGGTGTGGCCGGCGAGGCTTTGGCCCGGCTCGGGATACCGATGGCGTCAAGGGCCTTGGCCAGGGTCTGGGCACGTTCCGGGGCCGTTTTGAAGTCGTTGATGAGGATTTCGAGGCCGGCGGCCGAACCGACTGAAAGCTCTCTGCTGAAGTAGGGGACCTCCCACCCGGCGGAGCGAAGGTTCTTCACCAGCTGCTCGGCCAGCGCCAGGGCCTCGGGGTCGGATACGGGGGCCTCCACATCGATTTCGCCGCCAGGGCCGGTCTGCAGGATCGAGATCAGCCTCTGCTGCTGCTCCGGGGTCAGGATCCTCGGTTCCGGGTCCGGTTTCGGGGCTTCGGGGGGAACCGCGGGAGGCGCTTCGGGCGGGGCCTCGGCGTGCTTGATCGCGGCGGCGGCCGATTTCCAGGCCTCCTTGACCTGGGCCCGCAGCTCCCGTTCGGTCTGCTCGTGTTTTTCCTGGGCCTCCCGAAGCTGGGTGCGCAGGGCCTGTTCGGTCTGCTAGTGTCTTCGTTGGGCCCAGTCCAACTCCTTGCGGAACTGCTCGCTGCCCTTTTCGGTGTCTGCCAGCCGGCCCTGCACCTCCGTCTCCTGCTGGACCAGGAGGGAGGCCAACTTGTTCGACGCCTTGATGTTGAAGACGACGGCGGCCGCGGCGAGCAGGATGAAGACGGCGACCGTCCATTGGGACAGGGTGTGAAATTTGCTGACGCCTTCCATGGAGTTCCACCACGAGAGCATTGGGTAATCTCCTATGAACGAGAGGATTTGATCCATGATTTCTGATCTCTGGCAATGATGCCTTGGGAGGGTTCGAGAGTGACGGGCCCCGTTCTCCGTCTTTCCTTCGGATGGACGAGAAAGCCTCAGCCCCTTGGCGGAGGCGGCAACCGTGGGAGGGCGGGCCAAGGGGTGTCGCCCTATAAAACATTTCCAATCTTTAGTATTATACCGATAATCAGGAATTTTTCACGCCCTGGTCGAAGAATATGGGGCGGCGGACGTGGGGGGGGGCGTTTCGGGCCGGTTGGGCGGGGTCGAAGGCGGCGCATGGTTTGGCGGAAGGAGGCAGAAATGCTTCGCAGCAAGTCCCCTGCCTTTGTATTGCTCCACCATCATAAGGTCTGCTTGGCTCTCGTCGCCAGCCGGTAAAGATAGTCGAGGTCGCTCTCCTTTTCGCCACCGGTGAGCATGGGCTGTAGATACGCAAGAAACCTTCCCCCCATGACGGTCACGGAGAGCTGATGGGGCGGCGGGTTTCCGTCGATGATCTGCATCAGTCCGGTCAAGCCCAGGTCGGGTTCAGCCGGGCCGGTGCTCCACGGAAGTACGTGCCGGATGTCCCGCGCATCCTTTGCCAGAAAGAAGGCTTCGCCATCCTTTTCCGTTTCGAAAAAGACCGCGATCCGGCCGGAATGGGTGTTTTGCGGCAGCCCGTAAGGGCTCAGGTCCAAAGCCTCCGTGGCCCGGAACAGGCGAATCCCTCCGCCCTCGACAATGTCCCTGATCCGTGAGAAATCACGACCGAGGGGCGCCGTCAGGGCGAAGGCGCGATTGAGCTCCCGCCCCAGCGCGCCGTCGTCCCTGTGGCGATAGGAAAGCCCCTTTTTCGCTCCGAATGTTTTGACCAGGCGGCTTCTGCGCCTGGAATAGATCAGCAGCCAAAGCCCGACGAAAGAGAAGGCCGGTATCAGGATCAGGGCGGTGTTCATGGGGTCCTCCTGTCAGCCCCTTGAGACGCGAAGAACGCCAATGCCTTCTCCCTCGTCAGGAGGACGGTGGCAATGACGGCCACAGCGAGTTTCAGGTACAGGGAGACGGACAAGCCCGAAACCAGGAAGGTCAAAACAAGGACCCCGAAAATCCAGAATAGAAAGGCCGCCAGCGCCCAGGTGCGGCCCTTAAGCATGAAGACCCCGGAGAACAACAGTACCGGCACCCCGACCAGGGCATGCACAAGCTGGAACGAAAAGGGCACAGGAATCAAGCCGTCGCCCGAGGCTGCCTGGCTCCATTCGAGGGTCAGCCGATACGCTTCGGGGTTGATGAGGAGAAAAAGCTTGGGGGCTGCTGAAAGGAGGGCATAGAAAATGGTAAACCATGAAATGATGCAGACTGACAGCGGTCGTGTGGTTGATGTTTTCATTTTGGGTGCAGCGAGCCTTTTAAAGGGGGCGACAGCGCCTGGTGGATTTCGACCCTTTTTCCCTCAACAGCGATTGCCTTCCCCGGGGGGCTTTCGGCAGATGTCAAACGATGAAAACCTGATCCCCTTGGGTCCTCCCCGTCTGAAAGCGGAATGCTGTCTTCAGGGTTGTCCCTCTACGGCTGGCCCGGCTCTCGCGCCAAAAACTCCAGGATCGGCAGGTCCTCGATATACAGCTCCTCGATCACGCCCCGGCCGTCCTTCACCCGTACCATGACAAAGGCGTCCTGCCGCCCCCGCCTGGAGCTGCGGCGATAGGCCCGTTCGATCTCCGGGGCGATGCTCTCCTCGGCGTAGAAGCGGTCGAAGGGCATCTTCAGCCGCACGGTCTTTCCAGAGGCGGAGCGCACCTTGAGGCGCAGGTAGTCTCCGGCGGCGGGCGGCTCTCGGTGGGCGCGCTTCAACATGGCGAATCCCTGCTCGTCTTTGCCCAGCAGCACATAGGCCCACTGGCCTTTTTTAAATTCTGCGCCGGCTTCGACCGAGGCGTTTCCGGCCTCGACGTTGAGCCTGACGAAGCGGCCGCGGAAGGGGTCGTAGGGATCGACGGGGGCGGTCTTGAAGCGGTAGGGGACGCCATGGGTGAGGGTGGTCTCCCGCTGGTAGATCATGCTCGCCGGCACCAGCAGCTGGAGGGCGGCGAGCAGCAGAAAAATCCAGATAGCCTTGATCCGTATCGTCATTGCGTCACCTCCCTGCGCTTGATCAGGATGTTGGTCAGCAGAAAGCCGACGCCGATGGCGATGAAGGCGATTCCCTTGGCGGTAAAGGGCAGGTCGGTGTCGAAGAAACGGGCGACGATCAGCAGCGAGATGATCCCCAGGCCGCCGTTGACCCGGCTCGTCAGCCCCGCGCGGATGCCGGAGAAAAGGGTGCTGGCGCCGAGGAACAGCAGAAAGAGGTTGAAGACCAGGACCGAGCTCTTGCCCGGCAGGTAGCCGGCGAACAGCTGGAAAGCGAGGATGAAAAGGCCCGCCAGGCCGAAGGGCAGGCCGCCCGCGCTCTTCTGGCGCAGCACCATGATTCCGAGCAGGGCCAGGTTGGCGGCGAGCAGGCCGGTCAGGACGTTGAAGCCGAGCAGGTGGTGGAACTCCTCAAGGGGGAGTCGCATGACGTGCGCCCCCCACAGCTTGCCGAAGGAGAGGGCGAGGCCGACGACGGTGATGCCGAGGCAGCCGAGCAGGAGCAGGGGGCGGCGCCGGGTGGACCGGTCTCGACCCTGCCAGGTTCGATCGGCGAGGTAATAAAGGCTGAAGAGCAGGGCGAAGGTGGCGAAGGTCAGGCGGTGTTCAAATCGGTGCAGGGAGAAGCCGACGGCCAGGGGCAGGCAGAGGGCGAGGGTCCAGCTCAGCCACGACCGGGCGGTGGTGCGCACCCCTTTCCTCCACAACCGCCACAGGAAGGGCGCCGGCAACAGGACGAGCAGCCAGTAGAGGGCGACGGGCTCATGCGCGAAGCGGGCGGTTCCCATCCAGGCGGTGATGCCGACCCAGTAGAGGGCTGCGGGCATCGCGGCGCGCATCAGGTAGACGAGGGGCAGTCCGAGCAGCATCCAGACGAGCAAAAAGCGCGGCAGGTCGCCGGAGATGTGGTAGGTCTGTCCGACCAGGGCGATCGAGGCGCCGACGGCGACCATCAAAAAGGTCGCGGCGCCTTCCTGCCATGCGGTCGAATCGGGGCGGCGGCTGATGGCCAGGCCCGCCAGCAGCTGCCCGAGAACCAGGGGGGCGAAACAGAGGAGGGTGCGCACCGGCCGGCCGAGTTCGGCCCAGTTGTGGGCGAAGATCAGGATGATGCCCAGCCCGACCAGGAGCGCGCCGAGGACGGCGCAGATCACCAGCGCCAGCGGGGCCTTTCTGCTCGCCTTCGGCGGCGGCCCGTAGAAGCTGCCGATCCGCTCGGCCGCCTCTTCGTCCACGACCCCTTCGGCCACAAGGTGCGGCAGTTCCCGGTGGAGCCAGGCCAGGTGCTCCTTTTTTTGGGTGCGGGCCTTGCCCGGGGAGACGGGCGGGGGGGCGGCGGGAACGGGGGGCGGCGGAGACTCAGCGGGTGCGGGTGGGGCGTTCCCTGTCATCGGCTCCACCGCGCAGATGGCGCCGGCCTTCTCCAGGGCGGCACAATAGCGGCTGGCGGTCGCCTCGTCGAGATCGGACTTGAGGACAAAGCTCTTGCCGGAAAAGATCCGCTCGGCCGCGGCAGGGCTGAGCTTGCAGACTCGCTGGAGGTTTGCCTTGACCTGCTCCACGGTCTGGCCTTCGGCGATCCGACCGCGAAAGGCGATCTTGTATTTCTGTTCGGTCATTCCTTCTCCATGGCCTTTCAAGGGGACACAATACCGGTTTTAATGTTTCCTTCGCCGTCCCGCCCGCTCGGGGCGCAGGGATCTGCCGATCAGGGTCTCCACCTCGAGGGCGAACCGCTCGCCTCCGACCGGCCTGCCGGTCCGGGTACCCCGCTGGATCTGGCGACTCTTTTCCGCGTCATCCTCGCCCCGAAGGAACTCCTGCCAGTCCCCGACCATATCGGGCAGCATTTGGTTCCTCACCAGGGGGTCCTCTTCAACGAGGCCTGCATGGAAGCGGGCGCTGGACCACCGGTAGTCCAACGCTGACGGGACCATCCGCGCCGCAACAGGGTTGCGCTCGACATAGCGGGCGGCCGCCAGCAGATGGGGCTGGTCGAGAACGCACGAGTGGAACCGGCCCTGAAACAGATACCCGCGGACCCCTTCGGAAAAGTTCTTCATCCTGGTGTAGCGCCGGTGGGCCTCCCCGATGCCTCGGGCCAGGGATTTCTCCTCTTCCGGAACGGCAATCAGGTGGATGTGGTTGCTCATCAGGCACCAGCAGAAGATCGTGACGCCGGCTTTTCGGGTTTCTTCGGCAAGGAGCTTGAGGTAGGCAAGGCGGTCTCCGTCATCGGCGAAAACATCCATGGAGCGGACGCCACGCTGGGTGATGTGGTGGGGATAGCCGGGGACGACGAGTCGGGAGATTCGGGCCATGGCAGAGGTTAGCCCATGCAAATCTGGAAGGCAATCAAATTCTAATTGTCGGTACTTTGGGGGGCGGGGTTGACATTAAAATCGGTATTGTGTCCCCCGAAGCTCAGGATTTCCCGGATTTCGGATTTGCTGGGCAGAAAAGGGCCCCACCTCCGCGCAGGAGGCGGGGCCTTTTCGCGTCTCCCGCTAGCTCGCCATCTGCAGGGGGGGCGGGTCTTCGATGCGGCCGTCGCGCACCCGCACCAGGTGGGTCGCCCGGGCGGCGATCTCGGCGCTGTGGGTGACGAGGATGATCGTCTTGCCCTGGCGGTTGAGCCCTTCGAGCACCTCCATCACCTCGGCCTCGGCGGCCGAGTCGAGGTTGCCGGTCGGCTCGTCCATCAGCAGCAGCGGCGGGTCGTTGGCCAGCGCCCGGGCGATGGCGACCCGCTGCTGCTGGCCGCCGGAGAGCTGCCCCGGCCGGGCGTCGGCCTTCTCGGCCAGCCCGACCGTGGCGAGGAGCTCGGCGGCCCGCTCCTTCTGCCGCGCCTCGGGGGCCCCGGCGAGCATGAGGGCGGCCTCGACGTTCTCGGCGGCGGACAGGCTCTGCAGGAGGTTGAAGAACTGGAAGACGAAGCCGATCTTGCGCGCCCGTAGGGCCGCAAGGCGGCGGTTGCCGAAGCGGAAGATCTCCTCCCCGTCGACCGTCACCGTGCCGCCGGTGGGGTGGTCGAGGCCGCCGAGCAGGTGCATCAGGGTCGACTTGCCGTGCCCCGAGGGGCCGACGATGCAGGTGAAGCTGCCGCGGGGGATCTGCAGGTCGATCCCGCGCAGCGCCTCCACCCGGGCGGCGCCGCGGCCGTACTCCTTGACCAGGGCGCTGGCGGTGATAATCGCGTCATTCATAGCTGATCGCCTCCACGGGAGAGAGTTTCGACGCCTTGACGGCCGGGTAGAGCCCGGCGGCCATGGCGACCAGGGTCGAGAAGAGGACGGCGCCGCAGAAGGTCAGCGGGTCGATGCTGCTCTGCGAGCCCTTGACGAAGGAGGTGGCGGCGTTCTGGCCGATGTAGGGGGTCGCCAGCACCGCCGCCAGCCCCCCGAGCGCCGCCCCGCCGATGCCGCCGAGCAGGCCGTAGACCCCCGACTCGAGGAGGAAGAGGCGGAAGATGCCGGCGCGGGTCGCCCCCATCGCCTGCAGGATGCCGATCTCGCGCCGGCGCTCGTAGGTGGCGGTCATCATGGTGTTGACGATGCCGAAGGCGGCGGCGAGGATCGCCACCGCCGCGATCAGCTGCAGGGTGACGTTGACCGTGCCGACGATCGACAGGACCGAGTTGCGCATCTGCTTGTCGGAGACCACCCCGAGGGCGACCGCGTCCCGGATCCGGTTGGCGTAGAGCTCCACCTCGTCGAGGCGCTCGACGCGCACCGCCACGTAGGAGACCAGCCCCGCCTGCCCGTAGAGGCGCTGGGCCACCGGCAGGCTGAGGAAGACCGTCAGGTCGTCCTTGCCGCCGGTCTCGGCCAGCA
This sequence comes from Desulfuromonas sp., assembly GCF_002868845.1. Lineage (NCBI taxonomy): Bacteria > Pseudomonadati > Thermodesulfobacteriota > Desulfuromonadia > Desulfuromonadales > Desulfuromonadaceae > Desulfuromonas > Desulfuromonas sp. The sequence continues at coordinate 2,561 of NZ_PKUB01000014.1, read as the reverse complement.
CCCCCAGCACCGGGATCTGCTCGCCGCGGATGCGCACATCGCTCCCCGGCTGCAGCCCGAACTGCTCGGCGAGCACCGCGCCGAGCACCGCACCTTCGGCTGCCTCGGTGGGGAAGTACTCCCCGGCCGCCAGCTGCCAGTTCTTGAAGCGGCGCGTCTCCTCCGGGAGGACCCCCATCACCGAGACCGGGCGGTTGGCGATCGCCGAGCGCTCGGCCAGGTAGGGGATGGCGGTCATCCCCTCGATGGCGCGGATCGCCGCGACCTCCTCGGCGTTGATGTTGGTCGGCATCTGCTCCCCGGTGAGGATCGAGACCTGCTCGTAGGCGCAGCTCCCCTTGGGGGTCACCACCAGGTTGGCCCCGAGGGCCGCCGACTCCCGCTCGATCTGGCTCTTGAGGCTGCCGCCGAGGGACATGAAGGTGACGAAGGAGGCCATGCCGATGACGATGCCGAGGAGGGTGAAGACGAACCGGCCGCGCCGGCGCAGCATGTTCTTGAGGACCAGCTTGCCCGAGGTCATTGCGGCACCCCCAGGTTGTGGCTGGCGAGCACCTGCACCCGCTCGGCCCGCAGCAGGTAGCCCAACGGCTCCCTGGCGAGGGCGCCGAAGGCCTCGACCTCGTCGCCGATGGCGGGGCGGGCGCCGGCGACCTTGACCGGCAACAGCACCTTCTTGCAGTTGGGGGTGGTGCACTGCAGCTCCTTCTTGTCCATGATCCCCACGAGGGTGGCGTCGTCCTGGGCGTAGGCGTAAACGATCCCGACCACGGCCAGCGAGCCGCTGAAGGCGCCGGGGTCGGAGATGATGTCGTTGACCTGGAAGGCCGGCGCTTCCGGCTTGCAGCCGGCGGCCAGGGCGACGACGAACAGAGTGACGATACAGAAGACGAACGTGCGCGAAAGGGTTTGCATAAACGCATCTCCACGGATGTTTTAAGGGCGAAAAAGAGGGGGGCGGGCACGGGGGCGCGGCGGCCGGTGGACGCACCACCGCCGCTGCCTGCCGGGCCGGGCGCGGGTATGCCTGCGAAGGATCAGGCGGTTTCGGGGGGGTAGTCGATGGAGCGGATGTGGTCGGACGGGTGCACGGTCGCCAGGAGCCACTGGGGGGCGTCCGGGTCCCGGAGGGAGGCGTCTATCGGTGTAGTGTGGTGGAAGAGGACGGCGCTGCAGGAGAGGCAGTTGCAGTCGAAGCACTCCCCCTCACTGACCGGCGGCGGCGCCGGCGGCGCGGCATCGGCGGCACAGCAGAGGTCGGGCTGGCTCGACCCGGGCGGGGGCGCCGCAGCGATGGCCGCCGCCGAGAAGACCAGCAGCGCCAGGAGCAGCGCCAGCGGCGCGGCAATTTTCTTCAGGACCGTCAACATGACAGATCCATTCTATCCGCGCCCCCGGTGCAAAGTCAATCCGCCGCGAGAGAAACCGGGGCAGATCATTTTTCCCTCTGAAGAAGCGTGCCCCCCTGCGCCCCTGAAAGGATCGCTGGGTACGGCGGGAAGCTTGAGGCAGAAGGCAGGGGAGGGGACGGTTTATCCGACGATCAGCAGGGCCAGGTAGGGGACGAGGTTGAAGACCAGGAAGACGATCTTGAACAGCCCGAGGAAGGAGTAGATGAGCACGTCGAAGGTCTCCCGGGGGATGGGGAACCACACTCGCTGGGTGCGGAAGACCAGGTCGGGCGTCAGCAGGCACATGGCGCTCCAGAACAGCAGCAGGCCGCCGTTGATGATCGAGCACCACATGAAGAACCTTGTGAGGGTCGGGATGTCCATCGTCTCTCTCCGTCTTCTTCGATCGTTCGGAAACCAGGGGCACTTCCCGGTTTTAAGGTTTTGAAACTGTTTGATTATTCAAGAAGGGGGCACGGCCAGGCGTGACCCCAGCTCTTCCCGGGCAGGGCGATTCACCGCGGGCCGGCCTCCTGCTGGTGGCTGAACCGCCGGACGATCCCCCGCTTGAAGGGGACGGCGGAATACCCCAGGATCAGGACCAGCGCCGGGGTGTTCCCCTCGGGGATGCCCAGCCCGGCGCACAGATCCCTGTTGCGCTGCAGGATGGGGGGCGCGCCGCCGACCATGCAGCTGCCCAGGCCGTGGGACTCGGCGGCCAGCATGGCGTAGGTGCAGGCGATCACAGCGTCCGCCTCACCGGCGTAGGGGGAGTAGTGGAAGATCAGCGCCGCCGGGGCGCCGTAGAAGACCGTGTCCCGCCCCTCGTCCCAGCTCTCCAGGTATTTGTGCGCCAGGGGCACGATGAAACTGCTGAACTGCTCGTAGCGCGCCCGGCCGATGAAGGGGCGCATGACCTTGAGGATCCCGGGACGGAAGATCTTCACCATCCCCCGGTAGCCGGCGACCACCTCCCCGGCCAGCTTTCGCACCGCGTCGGCCCCGTCGACGGTGACCACGCCGACGTCCCACGGCGGGACGCCCATGGGCGCGGAGGAGGCCACGGCGACCACCTCCGCGAGGAGCTCCGGCTCCACCGGACGCTCCCGGAAGCGCCGGACGCTGCGCCGCGCCGCGAGGAGGGCCTTGAGGGAGGCGGCGTCGGCCCGC
>NZ_PKUB01000013.1:128288-130111 GCF_002868845.1 Desulfuromonas sp. | reverse complement strand
GGGAAATTTGAAACAGTTCGGAGCCTACTCCGACCCGGCGCGCGACCCACGACAGCACAACATATCGGTCGTCTTCACCGCAGAAGGCCTGGGAACGCCGCAGGGGGGCGACGACGCGGCCCGGGCCGCCCTCTTCTCCCTAAACGACCTCCCCGTCCCGCTGTGCTTCGATCACGACCGGATTCTCGAGGATTATCGAAAGAAAGTGACGGGTGACGGGTGACGGGTGCAAGCCGCTACTGAAAAAAATTGATCTCGGGCTCTTCATCCAGAAGGCCCATCCGCACGGAGAGGTTGAAAAAGAGCCTCAGCCCCTCGAGGTGGGCCGGGCCGAGGTCGTAGGACATGGTTTCCCAGTAGTCGACCAGCCCTTCCCCCCCCATCCAGGCCTTCTCCGGAGTTGCCTCGGCGAGGGCCTCCAGGGATGCAAAGGCCCGGGACCGCGACTCGGCGAGTTGGCCGAGAAAGGTTCGCAGCTCCTCCCTCTTCTTCAAAGCGGCGCCTCGCCGCACAATCCATAGAGCGAAGACAAAGGGCAGCCCGGTGTGGCGCAGCCACAGTTCGCCGAGGTCGTATATGTGGGTCGCTGGGCTTTTCTGCCCGGCGGCCCGCAACGCCCGGTCGCCGATGAGCAGGGCCGGCTGGCCGGCGCCCAGGAGATCCTCCACCGGTTCCTGAGGCACTCTGCAGGCGATCCGATGATGGCCCTCGAATTCTTTGAGGATGATTTTAAGCAGATTGACCGATGTGAGCGACTCGCCGGTCAGGGCGATCTCCTGACCATCGAGATCCTCGATCGGGCAGGGAGATAAAAGGAGGACACTGCGAACCGGACCGCAGGAGCTGATGGACTGGCCGGGCAGCAGCAGGTAGTCGCGCCAGTTGCGGGCGTACTCGAAGGAGGAGGAGGGACACAGATCGAGGAAGCCCCCTTCGAGCTGGCGGTTCAACTCGGCGGGAACCCCCTGGACGACCCGCCCGCTGAAACCGGTCTCGGGCAGAAAGTGAAAGAGGGGGGCGCAGTTGAGATAGCTGATGTGGCCGACGGTAAGGGTCACGGGCGATACATCTCCAGCAGGGGACCGGCCCCTTCGGAATCCGCGGGCCCTGCGAGACGAATCCCCTCTCTCTCGAGGAGCAGTCCGGTCACCTGAAGGTAGCGGGTCACGGCCCGGTTGTATTCGGTCAGGGCCGCGGTATGATCGGTGCGCGCCTCGGCCAGGTCCTCCTCCCCTTCGAGCACCTGACGGGTGGTGGCCAGGCCGACCTCTTTGCGCCGCAGCAGGATGCGCAGTTTCTCTTCGGCCAGCTCCACCGCCCGGTGGGCGACCTCGATCTTGGTGCGACTGACGTCGAGAAGGCGTATTGCTGTGCGCACCTCGCTGCGCGCCTCGCGACGGAGCTGCTCCTGCCCGGCCCGCAGACCAGCGAGCTGCAATTCGGTGCGCCGGTAATCCTGACGGGCGTCCCGGTTGCCGAGGGGATAGCTCAGGGTCAGGCCGACCTCCCAGTTGCGGATTTCGTCCTCGGCCAGCCGGTCGAGGTCTTCGCTGTAATCCTCCCCGACCCCCTTGTGCGAATAGCTGGCGAGAAGATCGACCCGGGGCAATGCCCGATTGCGGGCGATGCGCCGTTCCAGGGAGAGGCGTTGAATCTGACGGGCCCGGCGCTGCAGATCGGGACGTTTTTCGAGGGCCTGGAGCATCCCCAGGTCCTCGTCCGTCTCCAGGGACGGAACCCCGAGAGGCTCCTCGGCCGTCTCCAACGGACCGGGCTCGTTGAGCAGCACGGCCAGTTCGTCGAGTGCGTCCTGGTAGGCGCGT